>JAAFJU010000070.1 GCA_013298165.1 Synechococcales cyanobacterium bin31.maxbin.ball.101
AAAGGCGATCGGCTATTACGAGCAGAGTTTAGCCATTGCGCGCGAACGGAAGAACCGTCTGATCGAAGCTGCCGCGCTGGGGAACTTAGGGCTGACGTACTATTATCTTGGGAACTACGCCAAATCAATTGCTTATCAAGAACAACGGCTCGTTATTTCGCGGGAATTGAACGATCGCCTTGGAGAAAGCCAAGCGCTTGGGAATTTAGGACTAAACTATGATTCATTAGGCCAATATCCTCAAGCCATTGATCAATACCAAAAGAGCCTCGCGATCGCCCGCGCCCTTAAAGATCGCAAAGGCGAAGGGACCATGCTGGGCAATCTCGGTGTGGCCTACTGGTCTCTTGAGGATTATCCCAAATCGATCGACTATCATGAACAGCATTTAGCGATCGCCACCGAAATCAACGATCGCAGAGGTCAGGGTAATGCTTTAGGCAATCTCGGCAATGCCTATTACGCAATGAAAAACTACCCTAAAGTCATTGAATCCCAAACCAAAAGTCTGGCGATCGCCATTGAAATTAAAAATCGGTTTGGTGAAGCGACAGCGCTGGGCAATCTCGGTAATGCCTATGAAGCACAGGGAAACTATCCCAAGGCCGTTGAGTATCACCAAAAACGTCTGACGATCGCCCGTGAAATTAACGATCGATTGGGAGAAGGCGGTGCCTTGAATAATTTAGGACTTTGCCTGTCATTACTGGGAGACTATAAAGCCGCAGAGAATCACCTCCGATCGGCGATCGGCGTGTGGGAATCCCTGCGCACCGGACTGACCGACAATCAAAAGATCTCCATCGCCGAAACCCAAGCCAAAACCTATCGACTCCTACAACGGGTCTTAGTTGAACAAAACCGATCGGATGCGGCCCTGGAAATTGCAGAACAAGGCCGTTCCCGTGCCTTTGCCGAATTGCTGACATCAAGATTAAAGAGCCGTTCTAGCGAC
The DNA here is from genome assembly GCA_013298165.1 of Synechococcales cyanobacterium bin31.maxbin.ball.101. Classification (GTDB taxonomy): domain Bacteria; phylum Cyanobacteriota; class Cyanobacteriia; order Leptolyngbyales; family Leptolyngbyaceae; genus JAAFJU01. The sequence continues at coordinate 956 of JAAFJU010000070.1, forward strand.
GTTCAGAAGAGTTTGACTGCACCGAATTTAGAGGAGATTCGGGCTATTGCCAAAGCGCAAAATGCGACATTGGTGGAATACTCCATCATCAATCCCGATTTGCTCTACATTTGGGTCATTAAGCCCAATGGGGAGATCTCGTTCCACAGGTCCAATCTCGACGCAAAGGTCTCCATTCCGCAGCTTGTCGCAGATAGTCGCGGGGTGCGGCGATCGGGAGGTAAGTTTGATCGCAAGTCGAGAAGTTCAAACGCTCCGATCGCAGAAGATTCTGAAGCCATGGATACGCTGAAAAAACTGCATCAACTCTTGATTGAACCGATCGCGGCGAAACTCCCCACTGATCCCACTCAGCGGATTATCTTTATCCCACAGGGCGATTTGTTTGGGGTGGCCTTTCCCGCATTGCGAACCAGTAAGGGCCAGTTCCTCATTGAACGCCACACCCTATCCAGCGCACCCTCGATCCAAACCTTGCAGCTCACCCGCGAAAAAGCAAAGCTAACGCCCAAGAACAGCAATGTCTTAATCGTAGGCAATCCGACGATGCCGATCGTCAATAATACCCAATTGGAAAACCTATCCGGTGCAGAGAGTGAAGCGATCGAGATTGCTAAAATCTTTAAAACCCAACCCATTCTTGGCAATCAAGCGACCAAGGCAACGGTGTTGGAAAAGATGAAAACCGCTTCGATCGTTCATCTTGCGACCCATGGATTGCTCGACAAGCTGAAGGGCGATATTCCGGGAGCGGTTGCATTAGCGCCCAGCGGTCAGGACAGCGGCTTACTCACCTCCAGCGAAATTTTTGATCTTAAATTAACCACTAATTTATTAGTTCTCAGCGCTTGTGATACCGGACGTGGAGACATTACGGGCGATGGTGTCATTGGTTTGTCCCGATCGCTGATCTCCGCCGGAATTCCCAGCGTGATCGTGACGCTATGGGCTGTTCCCGACCTCCCCACCGCTGAACTCATGATTGAATTCTACAACCAACTCAATCAAAATCCAGACAAAGCCCAAGCGCTTCGACAAGCTATGTTAAAGACAATAAAAACTCATCCTGATCCAAAAGATTGGGCGGCGTTTAACTTAATTGGGGAAGCGAAATAGATTGTTTTATAATTCTGGCGAACCGCCCCCCGACCCCCAATTCTGGGGGAGTCGAGCCGTTAGGCTATGCCGAAGCCACCGCCGCCGGGGGTTTCAATGGTAAAGACATCGCCGGGTTGCATCTTTACTTCGGCGCAATTGCCTAGGACTTCGATCGTCCCATTCACTCGCTGAATGGTATTGCGTCCGATCGCTCCCGCCCCACCCCCCGCTAATCCAAACGGAGCGACCGATCGATGGTCTGATAAAATTCCAGCGGTCATGGATTCCCGAAATTCAATTGCTCGGATGACGCCATTGCCTCCCTTGTGTAATCCCATTCCGCCACTGTCCGATCGAATGGCAAAGTTTTTAATGAGTACGGGGAAGCGAAGTTCGAGAATTTCTGGATCGGTTAGGCGAGAGTTAGTCATGTGGGTTTGAACGGCGTCGGTTCCGGGGAATGTTGGACCTGCGCCGGACCCGCCGCAAATGGTTTCGTAATATTGGTAGCGATCGTTGCCGAAGGTGAAATTATTCATGGTGCCTTGGGCTGCGGCTAGAGTTCCGATCGCACCATATAAGACATTGACAATGGTTTGGGAGGTTTCGACATTGCCTGCGACGACGGCGGCGGGGTATGAGGGATTGAGCAGGCAGCCTTTGGGGACAATGATGTTTAGCGGTTTTAGACAGCCTGCGTTGAGGGGAATGTCGTCGTTGACGAGGGTGCGGAAGACATACAAAACGGCTGCTTTGCAAATGGCGATCGGGGCGTTGCGATTGCTGGTTTGCTGGGGTGAAGTGCCTGTGAAATCTAGGGTTGCGCTGCGATCGGATTGATTGATTTTGAGACTGACTTGAATGATATTACCATCGTCAGTGGTCGCAGAAAATTCGCCATCTTGAAGGACTTCGATCGCACGACGCACGGATTCTTCGGCATTGTCCTGTACCGCTTGCATATAAAACTGCACCGTGGCTAAACCGTAATGCTCAACCATGCGTTTCAATTCAGCCATGCCTCGCGAATTCGCTGCGATTTGGGCTTGGAGGTCGGCGAGGTTTTGGGCTGGATTACGGGCTGGATAGGGCGTTGAATTGAGTCGAGTGAGAATTTCGGCTTCACAGAATTGGCCCCGATCGACCAGTTTCACATTGTCAAAGAGAATGCCTTCTTGATCCACAGAGGTACTATTCGGCGGCATTGATCCCGGTGTAATCCCACCAATATCGGCATGATGGCCACGGGATGCCAAATAGAATAAAGGCTGGTTTGAATTCAGAAAAACGGGCGTAATCACCGTAATATCGGGCAAATGCGTTCCGCCATTGTAGGGATTGTTGGCGAGATATACATCACCGGGTTTCAGTTCATGGCCTTTTGCAATGATCAAACTGCTAATGCTTTCGCTCATGGAGCCGAGATGCACGGGAATGTGAGGCGCATTGGCTACCAATTGGCCATTTTGATCAAAAATCGCACAGGAAAAGTCGAGGCGTTCTTTGATATTGACGGAATAGCTGGTGTTTTGTAAGGTGATGCCCATTTCTTCCGCGATCGATCGGAACAAATTATTGAAAATCTCTAGTAAGACTGGATCGGGCTTTTGGGTGATTGCGATCGTCTCGATCCCCCTAAATCCCCCTTGGGAAGGGGGACTTTGAGAGGTGTTTTTTTGTAAGATTAAATGATTTAATGTAGTTAATGTCGCGGACCAACCCGATTCAATTATATTGGTTCCCGTCGGTTCAATCAGCAGCGCTGGACCCTGGATTCGATCGCCCGATCGTAACACCTCTCGCAAATAAACAGGTGCCGATTGCCATTGATTTCGGCTGTACAATTCAATGGTTTTAACCGGAGCGATCGGTTGGTTCTGAGGCAATGCGGGTGGTTCTTCTGGCGTTGGCATGGCGGCGATTGACTCTACATTGACCGATTCGATCACAATGCTGCGATCGGGTAAAACAAAGCCATAGCGTTCTTGATGGATTTGTTCAAAGGCTTGCTGCATTTTAGGTAGGTGATCAAATCGGACGGCGATCGGGGAATCTGTTCCGGCATAGCGCAATGCCAATTCGATCAGGGTTTCGGTCGGAATTACAGTTTGTTGTTCGAGTTCTGTTTGGGTGAGTTGGACGAGTTCGTCGATCGTCGTTTGCAATTGCGCCATTGAATCCGAACGGAGTTCTAATTCAATCGATCGGCTTTGGTTCGATCGCATTTCTGCCAATCCCATGCCATAGGCCGATAGCACGCCAGCAAAGGGATGTAGCATAATCTCCTTCATCCCCAGCGCTTCGGCCAAGAGACAAGCATGTTGCCCGCCCGCACCCCCGAAACAGCACAAGACATAATCACTCACGTCATAGCCGCGCTGAATGGAAATCTTTTTAATGGCATTGGCCATCTTATCGATCGCAATGGTGAGAAATCCCGTGGCAATGGCTTCCGGCGATCGGACGATTCCGGTTTCAATAGCCATGCGATCGGCTAATGCTTTAAATTGCGTTTTAACAATTGCAACATCGATCGGTTCATCACCATTCGCCCCAAACACCTTTGGAAAAAACGCCGCCTGAATCTTCCCCACCATGACATTGCAATCCGTCACCGTCAGTGGTCCACCGTTGCCGTAACAAGTAGGACCAGGGTTTGCGCCTGCGGACTCAGGCCCAACCCGCGTCCGATCTTGATCAAATCGGACGATCGATCCACCACCCGCTGCCACGGTATGAATGTTCATCATGGGCGATCGGAGTCTAACGCCTGCCACTTCTGTTTCAAAACTGCGCTCGTATTGGCCGTTATAATGCGAAACGTCGGTGGAGGTTCCGCCCATATCAAAGCCAATGATTTTTTGATATCCCGCCCGTTGACTGGTTTTCACGGCACCGACAATCCCGCCCGCTGGGCCCGACAGAATGCTATCTTTACCTTGAAACCACTGAGCATCGGTCAATCCACCATTGGATTGCATGAATAAAAGTTTGGTTTCAGCATCCAATTGCGACGCAATCTGATCCACATAGCGTCGCAAAATTGGAGACAAATAGGCATCTACTACCGTTGTATCCCCGCGCCCAATTAATTTGATCAAGGGACTGACTTCGTGGGAAACGGAGATTTGGTCAAAGCCGATTTTGCGGGCGATCGTCGCCACTTGCTGTTCATGCGAGGGAAAGCGATAGCTATGCATTAGCACGATCGCACAGGCCCGAATGCCCTCGTCGTAAGCCCTTTGCAATTCAGCGACAAATGCCAGATTAACAGGTTCTAATTCGTCACCTTGCGCGCTATACCGTTCCGCGACTTCAATCACCCGATCGTAAACCAAATCTGGCCGTCTGATGTCCTGTGCAAAAATGTCAGGCCGATTTTGATACCCAATGCGCAACGCATCCCGAAACCCTTTGGTAATCAGCAAAACAGTCCGATCGCCCTTGCGCTCCAGCAATGCATTGGTTGCGACGGTGGTACCCATTTTAATACAGCCGATCGTCTGGTTTGGAATGGGTTGATGGTTTGGGATTTGCAACAGTTCCCGAATGCCTTGAATGGCAGCATCGGGGTAGCGATCGGGGTTTTCTGACAATAATTTATGTACAACCAATTGGCCCGTGGGTGTCTGGGCCACAATGTCGGTGAAGGTGCCACCGCGATCGATCCAAAACTGCCAACGGGACTCGGTTTGCATAGTGATTCAAATGAGTAGAAGTGAATGAATGGTCTGATGATTGTCAAATGCCCGATCCCCCTAGCCCCCTTAAAAAGGGGGAACCAGAGTAGGGAGAATTCAAAGTCCCCCTTTTTAAGGGGGATTTAGGGGGATCGGGATGTGTGGCAACAACCCATTGATTGGGTATTACAAAACCTGATTCAATGCCGCCTCAAGATTGGCCACCGTCCGATCGACATCCATCAACTTGTCTAACCCAAATAATCCAATCCGAAACGTCGAAAAGTCTGACGCTTCATCACATTGCAATGGCACACCCGCCGCAATCTGCAACCCCGCATTCATAAACTTTTTACCCGTTTGAATCTCCTTGTCTGTGGTGTAGCTGACCACCACTCCCGGCGCTTCAAACCCGGTCGCCGCTACACTTTTTACGCCTTTACTTGCCAAGAGTGCCCGCACCCGATCGCCCAATTCCTGCTGATTTTTATGCGCTTTGTCTAATCCAAACGCGATCGTCTCATGCATCACCGATCGGAATTGCGTCAGCGCATCCGTCGGCATCGTCGCGTGATAAGCATGTCCCCCCTTCTCATAGGTTTCCATAATGCCGAGCCACTTGCGCAGGTCACAGGCAAAACTGCTGCTCGTCGTCGCTTCAATCCGTTCTCGGGCCAACGCACTCATCATCACCAATCCAGCGCAGGGAGAGCCACTCCAGCCCTTCTGAGGCGCACTAATCAAGATGTCCACCCCACAAGCTTTCATATCCACCCAAATCGTCCCTGAAGCGACGCAATCGAGCACAAAAATCCCGCCGACTGCATGAACGGCTTCGGTCACGGCGCGGATGTAGTCGTTGGGCAGGATAATGCCAGCAGAGGTCTCAACGTGGGGCGCAAAAACAATGTCGGGCTTTTCAGCGTGGATGGCGGCGACGACTTCGGCGATCGGGGCTGGAGCATAGGCGGATTGAGCGCCTTCAGAAACGGGACGCGCTTTTAAAAGAGTGGTTTTGGCGGGAATCTGACCCATATCCAAAATCTGGCTCCAACGGAAACTAAACCAGCCATTGCGAATGACCAGACAGTTTTTGCCCGTGGCGAACTGGCGGGCGACGGCCTCCATGGCGAAGGTGCCGCTGCCGGGGACGATCGCAACAGAATGGGCGCTGTAGACTTGCTTGAGCAATTGAGAAATGTCCTTCATCGTCGCTTGAAACGACTGCGACATATGGTTTAGGGAGCGATCGGTGAACACCACGGAGTACTCTAGTAGTCCTTCGGGGTCGATCGTATTCAGTAAGGCTGGCATAGGATTCTCAACAAATTAAAACAATTTAAGATCAGAACACTCTAAGCCATTCTGGACCATTGGCCTATGGTTTGGGTGAGGTTTTCCTACTGATGAGGCAGGGATAGCCGATGGTTTCGATGGTTTTCAGTTTTGGGTTGGCGCGCTATCGTAGAGTGAAGCGATTTTTGTGTTTTTGGATAGACCTATGAAACGCACCGGGAGCAAGGTTGGACAATTTGTGGGTTCGGTGATGACGACGGGGGGCAGTGTGATTGCCGTGACCCTGCTGGTCAGTACGATCGCGCTGTCGGTGTTGGTTGGGGCGGTTTTTAGTCTGAAGGCTGGGGTGATTACGGGGGTGGTTCTGTTGTTGCTGAGTTCTCCGGTGTTACTGAGCTGGGGGGTGATTCCTTTAGTCTTGGGCTGGGTGATGCTGCGGGGGAGTAAAAATCTCAAGCGTGAGGCGATTCGCGATCGGTTTTTACAATTAGTCAAGGCGAAGAAGGGTCGATTGACGGCGATGGAGTTTTCGCGCGTTGCGGAGTTGGAGTTGACGGTGGCACGATCGTACCTCGATCGATGGGCCAGGGAATGTCATGCGGATTTTGATGTGACGGAGGCGGGGGAGATCCAGTACTTGTTCTTGGAATCCCAAAATATGTTGACCGGGGGCGGGCAGCCGTTTGAATTGTTTGAACAGATGAAGGAGAAGGTGAGTTTGCCTTAGGTGTTTATTAGGACTGAGTGTCTAGCCAGTGGGTGAGATCGTCGATCGTAGTGAAGTCGAGGAGGGCTTCGCTCAGTTGATCTAGAGCATCGATCGACAGCCCATCCAGAATGGCCAAAACTGAGTCTTGCAGTTCACCAAACTGACGGGTCAGTAGACGTTGTACGATCGATCGTACTTTTTTCGCTTCGCCTCGGGCTTCGGCTCTTCGTTCAATAGTCGTAACGTATTTCATCTTTTTGGTCTCCTCAAAGGCTTCTAATTCACTGTCGAACTGCTGCGATAACGACTCTGGGAGCGTCATCATGAAATCTAGGAAGTTGTAGAGTTCCAGTATATCTTGCTTTTTATAGCCCCTATCGTACAACATCGTCGTCAGCCGAAATTTCCAGGCTTTGCGGGCGTCTGGGTCGTTGTGAGTTTCTTTGGTTTTCAGATGGGCCATGGTCACAATGGCAAACGGATTGTCATTATTTTCCAGGGCTTCCCAATCGTCTTTGTAATCCAATAGTTTAACCATTGGAAATTCAAAATGAAGGTTGCAACCCCATTGAGAAGATTCATAGTGATTCGGTCGCCAATGGGGTGAATCGTCTATTGTTCAACTCGCTTGACGAATGAGCCAACGACGGAAAAGTTCGATCGAGATTTCCCAGCGATCGTCATCGGAGTGGTGAGCAACGTCGTGGCGTTCGAGAGTGTCGAGGGCGGTTTGGGTGAGCTTGAGGTCTAGGTTTAGGGTTTGGGCGATTTGGTCAATGGTTTGACCGGGGTGGTGGGCGAGGTGGACCAAGATGGGTTGCTGCTGGGGGTGTTGTTCGGCGGCTTGGGTCCAGACTCCGGTGAAGTAGTAGCGTCCGGAACTGTAGAAGTCGGGGTTATCCAAGATGGTGGTGAGATCGTCGAGCTTGAATTTGGCATCGCGCGATCGGCTTTGCTCGAAGACTTGGGTGTTGTAGTGGCGGGTGAGGTGGAATCCTATGAGTTGGATTAGGTAGGGTTGTCCATTGGTGAGGGCGTGGGCTGCGTCGAGGAGATCGTCAGCGAAGTCGAGGGGGTAGTCGGGGTCGGGGTTGGCGAGGAGTTGGCGGGTGGCGGGGCGATCGAGGAAGCCGACGCGGACGGGGAGGATGCTGGCGAAGAAGGGGGCGAAGTAGTCGGCGGTCATTTCCTCTAAGGTGTGGAGTCCGGCGAAGGCGAAGGCGATCGTGGGGGAGAGTTGGATCAGTCCGCGCAGGTAGGCGAGGAAGTCGGGGCTGATTTTGCCTGCGGAGATTAGGGTTTCTAGTGTTTCAAATTCGTCGAGGATGATGATCAGTTTTTGATTGGTGTTGGCGATGACCTCCGGTCGGTCAGGGACCAACGCATTTATGTATCTTCTAAAGGTGATTTCGGGGAGGGCGAGGAGATCGGCATCGGTGGGTTTGGGGATGGTGGTGACTTTACGCAGAGAATGAGCTTTTTCGTCAGCTATAGCGAGCGGGTGTAACCCGGCTACATGAGTGTTCTGAGGATCTGTGCAGCACTACAGCATTCTTGTGGAGCAAATCAGCTTTTTGGATAGAATATTTAGAAGGTTTTAGGTTATGATCTTAGAAGTTATGGGTAAAAAGTCAGGCTCAAAACTCAACATCTTTCTCGCAGATGTCCATCCAGAAAGTTTCTACCTAATATTTACGATAGAGATATTCCTGGAAGTTTCTGGTGGTATCTCAGAAAAAGCAATAACCAACAGGATTTTACTATGTTGTTAGGGGATAATTCAAATTTGAGTCAGTTAAAGTCATTTTCAATTAATGGCTTATTTGGGTTTAAAGATGTAAAAATTCCCTTTGATAAGGAAACTGTGATTTTAATTGCAGAGAATGGCTCTGGAAAGACCACAATTTTAAGTGCTCTTTACTACTCGATATCTTGTAAGTTCAATAAATTGCGTACTATAGATTTTGATTCTATAGTTCTTGAATTTGGAACTGGAATAAGTGTGGAAATTAAAAAAAATGACCTAAATTCAATCTATCAAAGTGATATCTTTGATTATATATCTCTACTAAAGCCATTTTTTCCTCGAAGAGAAATGGAATATTTGGTAAGAGATGTGAGAAAGGGTACAGCGCCATCCGAGATACGTAGACGTTTATTGGAAATTAGAAGCAGGTCTGTATCTGCTATCCCAAGCGATTATATAGATGTGTTCAATGCGCTAGATTCATTTTTTCTAAATGATGAAGAAGAGAATAAGAATAAGCTCGATAGAATAAGTAAAGCTATTCAGGAGAATCTGAATGAGTCAATTTTATATTTTCCAACCTACAGACGAATTGAGGAAGATCTTAAAAATCTGGGTTATCAGGAAGATAGATTTGAACGGTTTAGTTTTGCTGAGGGAGAGGGCAAGCTGATTCAATTTGGCATGGATGATGTTATTGCTAAGTTTGATGACATTAAAACTTCTATCAAGAACTCAGCATTGAATCTTTTTTCAAAAGTGACAGGTGAAATTTTAACCCAGTTTGTTGCAGGAATTGACATCACACAGGACATGAGAGATAGCATAAAACCTGATACTTTAAGTATTGTACTGAGTCGGGTTGGCGAAAAAAATATATCCAAATCGGATAGAGCAAGAATTGAAGACTTAGTTAATTCTGGAGAAATAAATGATGAGAAAAATAATCAACTTGTCTATTTCTTGTCAAAATTAGTTGATCTGTATGAGCAGCAAAAAGAAAAAGATAATTCAATTAATCAGCTCGCCCAAATATGTAATGAGTACTTAAGCAATAAACGTATTATTTATGATGAAGCAAATGTAGATATATCTATTATACAAACTAGAAATAATAGTCCAATTGATATAAAAAACTTATCATCTGGAGAGAAACAAATATTGTCACTCTTCTCAAAGATTTATTTAGAATCATCCGAAGAATTTATCCTTCTATTTGATGAGCCAGAATTATCACTCTCGATTGAATGGCAGAGACTCTTACTTCCTGATATTCTGAAGTCTGGGAGATGTCGGTTACTTTTAGCAGTTACTCACTCTCCATTCATTTTTGATAATGAACTCGATTTAAACGCTATTGATCTTGATACCTTTGTGAGGGAGAAATAAATGTCGGTAGGTGAACTAAGGTCCTCTCGTGATAAAGCCACTGTTGTATTTGTCGAATTCACTCGACTCTACAAACAGTATAAATCAGCATTATTTTGTTTCTTTGAAGGAGAAGATAGTAAGTACTATGGAATTAGAATAAAAAATATTGCAAAACCCGAAAAAGATATCTACTTCAGTTGTAAGGGTAAAGAAGGTGTTCTGGGTATCTACAAAATGCTCTCATCACGGAAGAACTATGAAAATGCTAGAGCAGTCTACTTTATTGATAGAGATTTTGACCAATCGATCGCTGAAAAAAATATCAAAAGAATTTATGAAACGCCCTGCTACTCAATAGAGAATTTTTATACGTCTGTTAAATGTTTTTCTGAAATTCTAAAAAGCGAATTTAAGTTGATGGAGACGGAGGAATCCTTTATTAAGTGCATTTCTTTGTATGAGAAATTACAAGGAGAGTTTCATGACGCAGTTGAGCTATTAAATACTTGGATTGCTTGTCAGCGAAACCGATCTAGCGCACTCAATATTTCTGATCTCAGTGTTCAGCGCTTTATAATTATTGATCTGAAGAAAATTGCAGTAAATTATACGGCAAGTAATTTAGAGGATATGTTTCCTAATTTACCTGCCATACCGCAGACAGAACTAGATTCTAAGAAATCTGAGTTACTAGCAAATAATCGACAAAAAAGTTTTAGAGGTAAATTTGAAGTTGAATTTTTGTACGTTTTCCTTAACAAATTGATGAATGAAGCGAATCAGGGGAACTATCCGTATTTCAATCAAAAAGTAAAGGTTAATTTGCATTTTTCAAGAAAAACTATTATTTCAGATTTATGCCAATATGCTGATACCCCAGATTGTCTTTACGAGTATCTTGAATCATCTAGTTCATCCTCTTCAATTCAAAGTTTATAGTGTTGAGCATATTTGATCAATTATGCACTGCACTCGCCGCTGCACCACTTTTCAACCCGTCAAACTTTTCTTTAACCAAGCCATCTCATTGGGAAACTGTTGATAAACCTCAACACCCCGATAGCGCTGCACCGAGTCATTTGCCACCAACGTCTCCAGACAATCCTGCGCGTTGGCGAAGCCTCTACGAAGTAGAATCGACATTTGCGCCAACAGCAACGACTTCCGCACAGCCGCCTGCAACGTCTGCGCCCCCTCATGATTCCGTTTCAGCGCCCCGATCGTCCCGTCACACAGCGCCACAAACCCCGCATCAACCCGATTCCCAACAATGCCACCGTTGGCGAAGCCTCCACAGTGTGGAATCGCACTTCCTACTAATGCATCAACCGAGACAACCTTTCCTGCTGCCACCAAGATTGCCCAGATTAATTCTACGTTGGCAACGCCTCCCGGAACGGGAATCGCCAAGCTCCATCTCGAATCACTCCCCCATAGAATAATCCATTTCTCCGCTCAGAACCATGTCGGCGATCGTCCCCCATCAAAATAAGCTACGATCGCAGAACCCATACCTTGCAGGACTTCACCCATGGCAATGCAAGTCAAAGACCTCACGATCGACCAACTCAAAACCATTATTCGAGAAACCGTCCAGGATTCCCTTGCCGCTCTGGTCAAGGAACTCAACAATAGTTCCAGCCCAGGGCGAATGTCAGCAGAAGCCAGAGCCATCGATCGACTCTCTGATATCGATAACTCTTCTCGCTGGATCACCACGATCGAAGAAGGCGAAGAAATTGATGAAACGGCACTCAATGACTGGTTAACAACTCGTGGCTACTCAATACAAAATTCAGATTAATCAATCCGTCATTCAGCAAGACCTTCCTGAACTTCCCGAAGAACTTCAGGATGATTTTGTGCGATACCAGCAGGTTCTCGCGATCGACCCCCATGGAACTCGTGGAATTCCCAGCCATGCCTTAACGGGAAAACTTGCCCGCTACCGATCGATCGAAATTGATTGGCTAGGGATTGCCTACCGCTTGGTTTACCGAATTTATGAATCGCCTGTACCCAAGCGAGTTCTAATTTTGAGCTTTGCAGAACATGATGATGCTTACGAAAGAGCGCAAGATCGAAAACGTTAGGAACCCTAAGATCTCATGATCGCCAAGCTCCATCTCGAATCACTCCTCCATAGAATAATCCATTTCTTCGTTCACAACCAAATCAACGATCGCCCTTTGGGAGGCGTTGGCAAAGGAATCGTCTCTCTATCCTCCAATTTCCACAACAGGCGAGGCTTGTTCTAATTCCGCTAAGGCTTGCACAAAGGTACCCATCAACAATCGCTTTAAATTTCGATTCGTTACATTTCCACAGGTCAATTTTTATGCGGTTAACCGAGGAAACTCTGTCCGTCTCGCGGCAAAAATCAAACAGGCTTGAATGTCTTCGCGTTCTAAATCTGGAAGGTCTTCTAGGATTTCTTCGATATCGACATTTTCTGCCAACATTTCTAAGATGTCACAGACCCGAATCCGCATTCCCCGAATACAAGGACGCCCACCACAGAGTCCCGGTGTCTGCGTAATTCGTCCCATTAAATCCTGTAACTTACCCATGACTCGCCTCTCTATAAGGAATGCTCAAAGCGGAGAATCGCTGTTTCTATTTTGCCACGATCGATCGGCCTTTGGGACCCGTTGGCAAAGGAATCGCATATTTGCTCAAAAATTTTGATCTCGCTACGCGAGAGACGGAAGGGTAAAGAAAACAGCGCAGAGCGCAAAAGAGCAAGAGGGTAAAGGGCTAGCTAAGTCCTCGGAGGCAAAGAAACAAGCACTACGACTCGAAAACCAGAGCTGCGGCTGCGCGACCCCGTAGTAAAGTAATCACGGCAAGCAGAACGGCACCTCCTAGGATTGCTGACCCAGGAACCGCCCCGAAGTACTTTTCTTTGATCAGAACCCGGATCTAATCCGGAATCATTAGAGGCATTCCAAACGCTGCCATCCGTTGGTGCTCCGTCATAATTTTCATGCCAATCATCCGCACACCATTCGTATACATTTCCATGCATGTCATGCAAACCAAACGCATTCGGAGGAAAGGCTCCGACAGCGATCGTTTTCTTGCGATACTCGCCTTTTGGTCCATCGTTATAGGTTGAGTTACCGCTATAATTCGCTAAATCAGTGCTAAGGGTTTTCCCAAACGCAAATGCTGTCTGGGTTCCAGCGCGGCAAGCGTATTCCCATTGGGCTTCGCTGGGGAGTTGGTACGATCGCCCAGTTTTGACAGTTAACCGATCGCAAAACTCCACCGCTTCATTCCACGAAACTCGTTCTACGGGAAGACGATCGCCCTTGAACTTAGATGGATCACGATCGAGTTCAATATTCACCTGCGGATAGTCAGCCACAATTCGCCATTGTTCTTGCGTGACTTGATATTTCCCCATGAAGAAATCGGGAACGGTCACGTCATGCTGTGGTCCTTCATCGTCCTCACGCTCTGGCTTATCGTCGGGTGATCCCATGATGAAGGTGCCGCCTGGGATGAGGACCATTTCTAGGTCGATGTCAGGGCTGAGGGCTTCGGGGTAGAACTGGGCGGTGAGTGTGCGCTTCTTGAGTTTGAGCGTCATGGGGAAAGCTTTGGGGGTTGGCGATTAATCGAGGTCTTCTTCCGTCAATGCAGCATCTCGCATCAGGCTTCTTAAGGTTCCCTGCGGTAGGTCACGATTGCTGTGGACTGGAACGGACAGGATGACCTCTTCGCCTGTCTTGCCGTAGATGTGATGACTTCCTTTAACCCGCTTTAGAGTCCATCCGTCGCGTTCAAGGATTTTGCAGAATGCTTTGCCAGAGACTGATTTCATAGCGATAGTTCGACGAATTGTTTGTCGGCGCTGAGGACTTCTCGATCGCCTGCGACTTCAAGCCAGCCTTCGACGGCTTCTTCTAGCATGACGAGTAGGTGTTCGTAGCTGTCTCCCCAGGTATGGCATCCCGGCAATGCGGGGACTGAACCACACCACACGTTATCTTCTTGCCAAATGACTGCTTTGATTTTCATAGCTTAAAGGGATTGTGTTCTCAACTCATTGTAATGGAGATGAGTGGGGTAAGTCTTTACGGTTTTAGGTCGATCGCAGTCTATGCGGCTTGTGCGAGGGGAAAACGAATTTCGATCGATTCAAACGGAACCGAAACCATGCCATCTTCAGCCCGTTCAATGAGTCCTAATTCGAGAAGGCGCGAGACATCAGTATGAACGTTGGAATAATTACGATCGGCGGTTTTGGCGAGGGCGTACATGCTGCTTGGACCGATGCTGCGGAGGGTGTCGAGCAAGTCGAGACGAGCGGGGGTTAGGTCAGAAAATAAGGCACGGGCTGACTCAAATCCTAGATGGTAGTCGATGACCTCCGGTCGGTCGTAGACCATCGATTTCTTGCCTTTTCGAGCGTCTGCAAGTTGCTGCTGGACAGCTCCAAAAATTGATCCTTTCCGACTTAATTCAATAATCGCTTTCATGGGGTTCTCCATTCATTCACATCGTTCTCGAAATCAATCAGAAGCTGCTCGATCGTGGTGAAGATGTAGGCTTCTTCTCGATCGCCATAGTGGTGGTGATCGCCCTTGCCTCGTTCATTGTCATACCGAATTCGGCAGATTCCAGCGGCTCCATAGTAAAGGCGGTATTTGTAGAGGTGTGTGGATGGTGGAACGGGCGTGGGAACTTCCCAGATGACGATCTCGACGATCGAACCATCATCCCGAACTTCTTTGGCTTTGGCGATTAAGATGGCTGACATGTATTGCATTGTAGCAATATATTGATGATGATGACAACGGCGATCGGTCCCGTGTTTTGACCGATTGTATCTACATCTCGTCCAGCGATCGCACCCACCCCATCACTCACGCATTTGGGAAATTCGATCGTATTCATTCCAAAATCACAAATCCAAAATCATTTATTCTTTCTCAATTCTTGTATCCTGGGAAAACAGACGGAACAACTACCACGACTCGAAAACCGCAGTTGCCAAAGCGCGACCCTACCGCATGGTCGTTGCGAGAAGCAGAACGGCACCTCCTAGGATCGTTGAACCAGGAGCCACCTCGAACTACTTTTCTAGGATTAGAACCGGGACCTGATCCAGAATCATTAGAGGCATTTTTCCAAACGCTGCTATCCGTCGGTACTCCCTCGTAATTTCCATGCCAATCATCCGCACACCACTCCCAGACATTTCCATGCATGTCGTACAACCCATAGCCATTTGCGGGGAAATTTCCGACAGGCATAGTTTTTTCTTGATACTCTCCCCATCGACCTCTACCATATCTACCATGCCTTTTATCCTTCGCATCATAATTGGCTAACTCAGCATCGATCGTCTCCCCAAAGTAAAAAGGTGTCGTCGTTCCCGCCCGACACGCATATTCCCACTGAGCTTCAGACGGTAAGCAATAAGTTCGCCCCGTTGCAATAGAAAGACGATCACAGAATTCGATCGTCTCATCCCACGAAACCTGCTCCACGGGAAGATTGACGCCTTGAAATCTTGAGGGGTTTTCCTTCAATTCCATCTTCACCTGTGGTAGTTCTGCTACAGCCCTCCATTGTGTCTGTGTCACCGGACTTTGTCCCATCCAAAACTCTGGCACTGTCACCCAATGCTGAGGTCTTTCATCTGAGTCTGAATTTAGTTCCTCTTCCGGTGCGCCCATTAAGAATTTCCCACTCGGAATCGCAATCATATTAAATTTAACTGTAGGACTCATCCGATCAACGTATCCAACTGCTTTACCCTTACTCTCATTAATTACAACCTCAGTCTGAGTACGACTCCGTATACGACCCCATCCATATTTCTGAGCCAAAATCAACTCCTGCTCATCAATATTCGCCCATCTCTCTTCCTGCTCTTTCAACTCCTCATCTAGATCCTCCGTTGACTCAACAACTTCGATCGTTGCCGTCTCAAACTCAAACTGTTGATTCCGCCATTCCAGAACCGGGGTTTCGACCTCAGGAACAGACGTTTGGTCAGGCTCATGCTCTTCGATCGTCCCCGTCTCAAATTCAAAATATTGCAATGGCGGGAAGCCTGGAACAATTGTTGGTTCGAGAACTTCAATTGAAATAGTAGTTGAACTCTCAACTACTATTTCGATCACCTCGATCGGCGCATTGATCCGTCCCAACGCCTGACTTACCTGCGTCGCCAACTTCAAATATTCCGAATTCTCCAACAACCTCGGCAATTGTTCCTGCAACACCTGATTCAAAAACGCAATCTCCGATCGCCCTGCTCCAAAGCTCCCCGGCTGGGCAATCGCCCCCGCATAGGTCTCAAACTCCAGCACAATCTGCCCGATCGCCTCCTCCCGCAACTCCGACACACACAACATCGCCGCCCACTGCTGATGCTTCCGCTGCCGATCGGTCAAATAAGGATTCACCCGCGCCAAATGCCGCATATACCCCACCAGCAACCGCGCAATCTCCTCCACCCGCTCAGGATTCTCGCTCTCAAGCTCCTGAAGCGCAACAGCCTGCACCCCCGAGTCCATCACATAGCGCTCATACCCCACCGATCGACATAGCTCCGACAACAGCAGATCCGCCTCCGCCACCCAAGACAACCGAGGCAAAAACTGCCCCCGCAAATACCCCACCAGTTCCGGCGTCAGCACGATCGGCACCGCCGCCACCTGCACCAAGAATCGATACTCCGGACCAAACTGCCGCACAAAGCGATCGACCCGCCACTGGGAACTTTCTAGTGAGCTTTCTAGTGTTTCAGAATCGTCCATCATCCCTACACCAACTCAATCCGTAACCGCTTCCCTAACACCAATGCTGCTTGTTCTAACATCTGTACCGTTGTCGATCCATTTTGCATGTCTAGCAACGCTTCGATCGTGGCAGGATTCGTACTCATTTTCTCCGCCATCGCCGTTCTCGATAAATTTTGTTCCGCCATCAACTGCGTAATCTGAAACGTAACAACTCTTGTCCAAGCGATCGCCTCAGTCTCCGCCAACCGACCTTCCTCTTCCAAGAAATCATCAAAACTACTACCTAAATGCTGATTCATTTTAACCTTCCTCCAAAATGACTAATCGCTTCATCGCCAACTCCAAATCATCGGCAGGTGTTTTCTGAGATTTTTTGACGAATCCATGCAGAAGCACAATGCAATCGTCATAAATCGTGAACAAAACCCTGGCAATCCGATCGGGCAACATCGATCGAACCTCCCACAGCTTCGGCTTTAGTTTTCGCACCAGTGGCATCCCCAGTGGAAACCCAAACTGCACCGTTTAATATCCTCACCAATAATTTTACGCTCCTCTGACGGCAATGACTTCAGCCATTCCCGAACAGGCTCCCGTCCAGATGCCGTGCAATAAAAAATAACAGACAAAGGCGTTTCGCGTTCCATACTCTCCACTCTACCAAAGAAATCAACTTCAGTCCCCCCTAACTCTTGCCCCCTTCTCCCCCTGGGAGAAGGGCTGGGGATGAGGGCGAATTCCCAGTCACCTCACCAACCACCCCCATAAACCCATCCCGATCCATCGATCCCATCGGCACCAAATACGCCAAAATCTCCGCCCCACTTCGCGCCCAACGAGACATCGGCATCGGATTCAGCCAGCCCACCATCTCCGTCCTCGATCGCACCTTCCCCACAAACCGCGTCGTCTCCCGAATCCGCGATCGATCCCGTCGTCCCCGCGCCGCCCCCGCATCACTCACCATCACCACACTCGTCTCCTCATCGATCGCCTCCAACACCTTCGACAGTGCGATCGGCTTGGTCAGATGCTCATCCAGGTACAAAAACTCCTGCGGCACATTATAAAAATAAAACACATTCACCGATGCTAACGTCGTCTCTCCCATCGCCGTCTCCACCAAATCCCGACTCCACCGATGAAACGGCACCATCGATCCCTGCTGATCGATGAATAGCACCAGTCGCGCCTGATTCACCTGCCGCCTACGCATCACCGGACCCCCATAGAAGCCCTGCCGCGCCACCTGTTGCACCGTCGCCGTCACATCCACCACCGTCCGTGCTCCGATCGCCCGTAACCGCCGCATCGATCGCCACCCATAGGACATCGATCGCCGCGACACCGGACCCACCGACCTCAACTCAAACTCATCCAATTCCTCATCCACCGTCGGCACCTTCACAGGCAACGGACTAAAGCCCACTGAAGGCGTCACAGGCGCAGCCTCTCGCACCGGATTTGGGATGACAGAAGTATTCGAGACTGGCTGAGATTCATCCGATCGATCGTCCTCTCGCTCCTCCGAAGTAACCAAAGGTTCCTCCCGCGACTTACGTTCCTTCGCCTGTTCCTCGATCGCCTTTACCACCTGTCGCCACTGCGTCTCCCACTGAAGCTGCTCCTCCACCGAATGACACCACAACGATCGCAACACCAGCCCCAACGCCTCCGAATCCGCCGCGCCAAAGCCACCCTGTACCGCCTCGATCGCCACCTGCAACTCCCCCACGCCCAGATGAAAATCCTTCCGCACTTTGCTAAAGGCAGACTGAACCGCACGTAACGGAAACTCGATCGCAACAGCCTTCATCCCTAGCCCTCCCCGATCGCAACAGACCGAAACTGCGTCCAATCCTTCTGTACTTTAAACAGCAATTCCCGAAATGGAATCTGTTTTTCATCCGTCGATCGCAACATCGACATGATCTTTTTCCCATTTCCAAACTCAATCAACGCATCGATCCAATCCAAAAACTCACTCGTCGATGGATTTTTAAATAAACCACCCGATTCCCGTAGTGATAAAAAGCGATCGATCGCCACATTCACTAACTCATTCTTTCCAGCGTCCTTCAGTACCGAATCCGGTGACTCCGTTCCATAGTGCGCCTCCACAATCTTACGAAGTCCCACACCATCGGGAAATTTCATATAGTAATAAATGCATCGACGTAGAAACGGCAACGGTAAATAACCCTTCTCACGATTACTGGTGATGATCACGATCGGCGGATGCACCGCAGGACCGACCTTCATCGTCGCCTCCGGAATCTCAAATTCCCAAGGCTGATCCAACACCGTCAACAAATCATTCGGAAAATCCAAATCCGCCTTATCAATCTCATCAATCAACACGATCGCCGGACAACTCTCCAACCGAAACGCCTTCCCTAACGCCCCATACCGCACATAGTTTTCCGGCTGACTGGGATCCCGACCCACAGTCGGCGCAGACTTCCTCATCTCCACATCATGCAATCGCAACAGCGCATCATACTCATACAGCCCCTCCTTCGCCAGACTCGTCGATCGAATATCCCACCGATAAAACGGCAATCCCAGTTCGTAAGCGATCGCCCGTGCTAACTGCGTCTTCCCACAGCCCGCCTCCCCTTCCAGTAACAACGGACGCCGCAAATACATCGCCAAATCGATCGCCTGTTTCAACTCCGGATCATCCACCACATAGGGTTCCGGCTCCTGGGGCGAATCTTGATGGACCTTCTTGGGTCGCTGCCCCGCATCACCCGTAAAGTGATATCGCGGTCTATCCTTGCGGTTCTGTAAACTTGCCATTTTCCTGCACCTCTCTCCTTTAAGATTACTCGTGATTAACCCACCAAACGCTCTAGCTCCTGCAAAAGTTTGATCTCTGTTGCAAACGGCAAGCCTTCCGCCGATCGCCAAATAGACTTCGGCACTTTCTCGATTTGGTCGGCTGATAGCGGCAATCGCGAAAACTTCTGCATCCAAACCCGAATGTCATCCTCTTTCCACTTCTCTTGCTGCAACACGACGAACTTCCCATCTGAAAACTTCGCAGGTGTACAGCTTCGGTCTTTCAGAAAATCCTTCTCTAAATCTGTTTCTAAGGTCATCACTCCAATGAACAACGCCAATTTATTCTCTGCTAAAAACTCTGGCATTCGATCGATCACCCGTCCCCAAAACTCCTCCACAAACCAACCCACAAACTCACAATTTCCCTCCAAATCCGGCAGATTCACCTCAATAAAAAAGATATTGCAGCCCTTCAAAAGCCCCTTAATCTGCTCCAATATCAACTCCACCGTCATCTCCTGCAACGGCGCAATCTCAATCCCCAGTTGCTCACCCAAATTATTCAAAAACTCGATCGGCGTTGGCTGTCCTGTTGAAATTCCCACTTGATACGGACGCGAAAAATGTCCGATATCCGAGCTATCGATCGTCTTCTTTAGATGTTCGATATAGCGCTTCCCGAGAAATGTCTCATATTTCTGAAATAGGAACAGAGACGATCGAGATGACCGTTTCTCAAATTGTTTAAACATTGCAGAAGTCATCTTTTTAGACTTCGTATGGTCAATTTTATGTAAATGTTCATCCCATGGTGTCGTCAATTGGCGAAATTGAACAGGAGTTGATCGGGGAATATCCACTTTAAGAGAAGACTGACGATCGATACATTGCTCACAGTTTTCTTGTTCCTCTTCTGCCTTCTCGATCTCGATCAGCAATCTAGCTTTCTGGTCTTGATATTGCGATCTGCGAACAGCTTCAAGCGGCATATCCAGTTCATCTTCCACTGCCGCCAACTCTTTTTCGAGTCGCGAGATTTCCCTTGCAAGCAATTCTTGTTGGCGTTTTAGACGTTTTTGTTCGGCAGTTTCCATCCTAATCCAGTTCCATTCCTAAGGTAGCGTCGCTTCTAATGTTTCGATGTTTTGGATAATTTGGTTTTTCTGTGCTTGATAATATGATTTACGAACGGCTTCAAGCGGCTTATCCAGTTCATTCTCGACTGCTCTCAACTCCTTTTCTAAACGTGCAATCTCTAACTGATTTGATTTCTGAGTCCGAGTTAACTTCACTCCTACAGTAGGATTCTCCACCTTCTTCTCATCCTTCACCTTCCGCTCCTTGAAAATCGGAGTCCACACTTCCACATCATTCGCCATTCCCGACAATCCCAGCTCATACGCTTCCCGATACCCGCGCCCCGCAAATACCCCATCATAAAATGCCTCCGCAAAGTCGATCGCCGCCCGATCACCGATCGACAGACTCATCCCCACCACATAAGGCACATGCCGATGAATCTCGATCGCCTGCTCCTCCGAGTAGCAAGCATTCAACACCACACACTCCACACAGGGAAATAGTCTAAACATCCGCGTCAACGCATCTGCTGTCACAGCGCGAATTTGCCCATCCGCGTCTAATACTAAAATCCCCTCCTTCCCGGCCCCATGCCCTGAAAAATGGACAATCTCCGGTTGCAAATCCTCGATCGCCCGCCTAAAGTCTTTCCACTGCACTGCCGATCGATGTTCCAGCTTAAACTCAGCCTGAAGCTTCGATCGGTCCAACGACTTCCGAATATCCAAGACTTCCCGATCCAACGCAAGCACAGTCGTTCCCTCAGGATTCGCCGACAAAACCAAAATCGTCTTCATACCGAACCCCAAGCTCTAAAGCAAACAACAGAGGACTCATCAGCAAAGCCTCTACTAAAGTAGAATCGCGCCAACCGTTTTAAGTTTACAACAAAAATTTAGCCGTTGTGCTCACAGAGACACAGTACAGCTCCTAAGACCATTTCACCCCGACCTAAAACCATGTCGATCGCAACTCAAACCGTTTCACCTCAACTTAAAACCATTTCACCTCGACCCAAAACCGTTTCAGTTAGACTCAAACCCATTTCAAGCGCAACTTCGATCGTTTCAATTAGACCTAAAACCATTTCAGTCAGACTCAAAACCGTTTTCATCCCACCTAAAACTGTTTCGATCGCACCTTCGATCGTTTCACCTCGACCTAAAACCGTTTCACCTCGACCTTGAGTGTCCTTCCCCATAGAAAAACAAAAATTATGTCATTCAAATTACGGCAACGCCGCAACAAAGCGTTGATAAGCAACCTGTGCCGCTGCTTGTTCTGCCGCCTTCATCGATCGGCCATGCCCCATCCCACAGACCTCATCTCGAATCCACACCTCAGACACAAACCGCTCCGGATCATCATGGACCGCACTCACTTCCTGCGTCCGATATTGCGGCAGGGTTTTCCAATGGCCTTGAGTCCAGTTTTGTAGTGCAGCTTTGTAGTTTTGCCTTGCCGGGTCCGCGAGAATTTCATTGGATTGGGTTAAAAACAAGGGATCGAGCCAGACATGAATCCAGCTTAAATCTTCCGTACTTAAATACAACGCCGCCAACACCGCTTCTAGACTATCCGCCAGACGAGACGATCTCCCCGCCCGATCCGCCGCCGCACTCCCGCCTACCAAGAGATACCGATCGAAGCCCAAATCATCCGCGATCGTCGCCAAAGACCGATCGCTGACGAGTTGCGATCGGAGCGCCGTAAAATCCCCCACCTTCAAATCCGCAAACTGCCGCAGCAAAAAAGCCGCCGCCGCCAACTTCACCACCGCATCCCCGACAAATTCGAGTTGCTCATAGTTTTGCTCAGCCGAAACCGTCGAATGGGTCAGCGCCAAATCCAAAAGATCCCAGCGGAGTTTTGGAGACTCTGAATCCAGTCCCAGTCGAGCAATCAAGCTGCGGAGTTGTTGTTGGCGGAGGGGATACTGAATCGTCATAGAAGGACCTATCGTCAGGTCTTTAGGCCACCTGGAGAGCAGCGATGAGTTCGGGTAGGGCGACGGGATGGACGCGGGGGGTGAAGCCCAGCCATTGCTTTGAGACTTGAATGAAGGGGGCTGGATCGCCGCTGACGTAGAACTGCGTCGGCAACGCTTGACCCAGGTTTTGTAGTCCCAGAAGGGAGAGTTCCTGAGCCGCTGCGATCGCCGTCTGAACCGCCGGATTCACCAGTTTAACGTGGGCAGGCAGGAGCGATCGGAGGACTGGGGCTAGATGGGGATAATGGGTGCAGCCGTAGACTAGCGTGTCAATTTCGTTTTCGATTAACGAGGCTAGATAGCCTGCTGCCACCTCTCGGGTGTAGGGATCGTGAATTCGATCGCCCTCGATTAAGGGCACAAATTCCGGACAGCCGACTTGCCAGACTTGAGCGGCTGGGTCGATTTCAGCGATCGCATCCCGGTAGGCATTACTCTTCGCCGTCGCAGGCGTCGAAATCACCCCAATCCGTTTTCCTTCAGAGACAGCGGCCTTCGCCCCCGGCAAGATCACCCCCAAAATGGGAATATCAAACTCCGATCGTACGGCTTCTAAGGCCAAAGCAGAACTGGTATTGCAGGCCATGATCACCAGCTTTACCCCACGACGAATCATCCAAGAGAGAATCTCTCTGACAAACAAGATAATCTCTTCCGGCGATCGGGTCCCGTAGGGCAACCGGGCGGTATCGCCAAAATAGAGGACCGATTCATTGGGAAGCTGGCGATAGA
>JAAFJU010000009.1 GCA_013298165.1 Synechococcales cyanobacterium bin31.maxbin.ball.101
AATCCTTCGAGTCTCTCCTCGCCGTCGCCGAAAACCTCCAAGTCAGCGTCGCCAAATTCAAGGTCAAGTAATGCTCTACGATTCTGCTACCTCCGATCGGATCTACCAGCTCTTTCTTCAAGAAGCTCCGGAGTTTCTTGAAGTGTTAGAGCAGGGCTTGCTCAGCATTCGCCAAGGCTGGGATGTCAAGGAACTCAACAATCTCATGCGAGCGGCGCACTCCATTAAGGGCTGCGCGGCCAGTGTGGGATTGAAATCCATTGAACAAATTTCTCACCAGCTTGAAGATGTCTTTCGAGCGCTCTACCATCGCCAATCCCCCATTGACGAAGAACTTGAAGAACTCTTGTTCATGGCGTATGACTGTCTCCAAATGCCGATGCAATACGAGATTCAGCGTAATCAAAGCCAGATTAATACAGAGCAAAATCAGGCTTCGATCGTTTGGTCAGAGTCGTCTCCTGACGATCGTGAAAGTATGGATTGGGTGGCACAGTCAATGCCTATCTTTGACAAACTCAAACTCCGTTTAGCCGATGAAATGGCGGCGGAAAATTCGTCGATGCCCTCTGTGGAAGAGTTGGGCATTGATATTGTCGAAGTCATTTTCTCTGGTGATGTGGCTCAAGGAATCCAGCATTTAGCCAGCCTTTTGAAAGCCGAGCCAGAGGTTCTCACAGGTGAGCTTCGTGCCCAAACTGAAGTCTTTGTTGGCGTGGGTGAATTGACCAATCTTCCGGGATTTCGATCGATCGCGGCGGCTATCCTGCAAGCCCTCGATCGCAATCCATCTGAAGTGACGACCATTGCCAAGGTTGCCGTTCGTGATTTCAAAGCGGCTTATCAATTAGTCCTCAATGGCGATCGAACCCAAGGGGGACAAGTCAGCGATCGGCTTCTAAAATTGTCCACTCAAGATGTGGTCAAATCGGTTGCTAAGCCTGTTGCTGAACCTGTTGCCAATCTCTCTACGCCAGTGACTTCGACCCCTATTCAAGCTCCTGCAACGACCCAAGCCCTCGTCAAAACCCTCGTCAAAACCTTAGCCCAAACTCCCGTTCAAACGAAAACGCAAACGGCTGAACGAATTCAAAAAGCTCAAAATGCGGAACCCAGTGCGCCTGTCTTATCGAGCGTGCTACGGGTCGATCGTCAGCGCTTCGATCGATTAAGTGCCCATGTTGGGGATCTGGTCACGTATGAAAGTGCGGAACAACTCCAGCAAAAACAACTCAATAGCATCATTCACAGCATTCACTATCGGATTGAACAATTTGAAAAAATTCAGTCTGCATTGCAGGAAATGAGTGAGCAAACTGAAAAGCAGAAATCCCTTAGCCCAAAAACTCAATTAAAATCCAGCCGATCGAAGGAATCCATTTCCGCTGCTTCCATCACCCAAATCCTCAGTGACCCACTCCAATTTGACACCTATAGTCCACTCCAAAACCTGACCCAGACTGCAACAGAAGAACTGGCCTGTCTGAAGGAAATTGTCCAAGATCTGGTCCTACTCTCTGGGAAAAAGAAGCAGCAACAACGCCGCCGCCTCCAAACCCTGCATCAAACTCAAAATGATTTGCTGTGGATTCGGATGTTGCCGATCGAACAGATCTTGCAGCGTTTTCCTCGGATGGTGCGAGATCTCTGCATTCAGCATGACAAAAATGTATCGGTCAATTTAATCGGCAGTGGCACTTTAATCGATAAAGCTGTCTTAGAAAAGCTCTTTGATCCATTGGTTCATTTAGTGCGGAATGCCTTTGACCATGGCGTCGAAGTTCCTGAAAAGCGGGAAGCCCAAGGTAAACCCGCGCAGGCTACGATCGAAATCAAAGCTTACCATCGCGGTAATCTCACCTATGTTGAAATCAGTGATGATGGCAATGGCATTGATCTCGATAAGATTAAGGCCAAGGCGATCGCGATGAATCTCATGACTTCAGTTCAAATGGAACAGATGAAGGCTGAAGAGATTTTAGAAGTGATCTTTGAGCCAGGTTTTTCCACTGCAATTCAAGTTAGCGAACTGTCAGGACGAGGGGTTGGCTTGGATTCTGTCCGGGAAAATCTGCGGTGTCTGAAGGGCGATGTGCGAGTCTTCTCGGAAGTTAACCGTGGCACGATGTTTCAGTTGACGTTCCCACTGACTCTGACGATCGCAGATCTACTCATCTTTCAAATCAAAACGCAGCTTTTTTCCATCACGGTTGATTCACTTTCAGAAATTTTAGTCATCGATCAAAGCAGTATTGAAATCATTGATCACCAATCGTTCTATCGAGATGGGGATGAATTGATTATGATTGCTGATTCAGAGAGCTTGCTGCAACAGTATCCGCTCCCTACCACGATCGACACTCAACTTCCCAATATTGATCTTCCACAAAAAGGGGATATTCCACTTCTCTTAATTGAAAGTGGCGATGACATCATTGCACTAAAAGTCGATCAAATCATTCAGCGCAATGAACAAGTCATTAAGCCCTTTAATTCCTTCGTTCCATTACCTGAATATCTCTATGGTTGTACGGTATTGGGAAATGGACAACTCGTCCCCGTTCTGGATAGTCGTGCTTTTATTCATCATAGCCACCAGCACAGTCCGATCGTCGAAGCCGTAGATCATCCCCCTACATCCAGCTCCATTCCAGAATCCCCCACGCTCCTAGTCATTGATGACACCCTCACAATGCGGGAACTGCTGAGTTACAGTTTGACTCAACTGGGATTCCGCTGTCTCACGGCGCGGGATGGGCGGGAGGCATTACATGTCCTGGAGCAAGCCGGGAATGTTGCGGGCGTTTTTACAGATTTAGAAATGCCTGTGATGAATGGCTTTGAATTCCTTCAAGAATGCCGTTTGCACCATCCTAAGGAGGCGCTCCCGATCGTCGTCCTCTCTTCACGCAATGGTCAAAAGCACCGAGATCTGGCCCAACAGCTCGGAGCTAACGACTACTTGACCAAACCCTTCCTTGAACATCAACTCATTCAGGTCCTTAACTCATGCGACGTCGTACCGCCCGCCATGCCCGCCCGATCGAATTGCAACTTAAGCTAATGGTCTTTCCCGTGGGAGATCGGGTCTCTTCGCCTATTTATTGTGCGATTCCCATGCCTCAAGTGCGGCAGGTCCTGAATAAAGGTCAGCATTTGAAAGCAGAATTTCGTGATTATCCTAAGTTTGATCTCAATGCCTATGCGTTCGATCAAGCGATCGATCCAAAAGCTGCGTACACGCTTCTTGTCGAGGATCAATCTAACCCTTCAAAAGCTCTGTGGGGATTACAAATTCCGACATTGCCGACCCTGATTAATGTTCCAGAGCAATCAGTCAAGATGTTCTCTAGCGATGATGCTCATCCGATGCGATCGATTCTTCACCGCTTTGTCACCTTGATTGAAGCAGAACCCAATCAAACGATTTTTCTACTGGATCTCGATCGGCTTTCCCATCTTCAGCAGGCTTAACCAAAACCCAGTCTAGACCTAGCCAAGACAAATATTGTACTGCGGCAAGAGTTCATGCAAAACGTAAAATCGATGGGCTTGTAGCGCGTCGTGGAAGAGTTTCCAATTGCTCTTCAAAAAATCGGGTTCATATTTGAAAATGGTATCTTTCTTATCTTCGATCGCTTCTGTTCCGATCGCTTGATGTTTCCAAGAACCTTTCCCTTTTGCCACGTAGGAAACCTGTTGAGGCCCAAAGCTAAATCGACCTTCGGCAATTGCAGAGAGCCAGATTGCATGACGCTCATATCCTTTAGAGTGAGTCAATGTATTGAAAAAATGCGCAATTTGCTGCCGATCGGAGTCTAACAGTCCTGGAACATCCGCATCAGCATTGCCCAGTCGATATCGCTGCAGGGCCATGCAAAGGTGCTGTGCAGCCTCCAGATAGTCTGTGGGATTATCTCGCATGATTCGTTCGCCCTTGCTATTGATATAGCCCCAGCGTAAAAAAGGTTTGTCAGGATTACTTAACACGGTTCCATGACCAATGGGCAGCGCTTCTCCAATAAAAAAGCTGGTCAATCGATTCATGAGATTCAGATTCCGTTTTCCCTCCCCGTCTAGGAGTTCGATCGCATCATTTAGCTCATGGGTAATGCCTAAAAAGCCTTGATGTGCCCAGGTATCTGCGTAGACATGCATCGCAATTCCTAAACGGTGGAGGGAATAGGGATCATTCTGCTGGGCAATGCATTCTCGGACCATATCTTGCGCAATGTAGCTATTGGGTTTACAAATTAATTTTCGTTCTAGTTCACCTTCAGGGGCGATCGAGGCTGGAAGTCCGCCATTTCCCGGTAAAAAATGAAACGGGATCCAAACTCGATGGTTGGCGAGTTCTTCAAAATTGCGATAGTCTAGCATCTTATGGGCAGAACTAATCCGACTAAAGCTCCAGCCATTATCAAACTGAATTAAGCCGCTATTGGTTGCATCATCCACATATTGCGCGCAGTAGGCAATAATGTCAGCTTCATGATGGGGAAAGCCAGCCAGTCGAGCGACGACGTAGGTGACGCCATGGTGGAAATCAATCTGCATAACTCACGTCACCCTGAATTAACTTCTATTATATTTACAGGATTTTGTCTCTCTAAATCCTTTCATCTTCATAAAAATCGATACTCTACAGGTCCATATCACTGGAGACTCGCTTAAAAAAGGTCACACCCGTTTTGCCATACTTTTTCTCACGACAAATCTCCAGACCCGGAATATCAAACGTTTTGCCCACTGCATGTTCTGCGGCGACTTCCCCGCATTCCGACAGCAATCCATACTCAACGATCGCCTCCAGCACAGGTTCGTACAGTTCACTGCTGTAGGGTGGATCAAAATAAATCCGATCGAAGGGCAGATTGCCACATTGCGATAAAAGTGTTGGTATTTTTTTAAGAACATGACCCCGAATCATTAGGACTTTATGATCGGGTTTGGTCATGCGTTTAAGGTTGGCAGCGGCGACGGCGCAGGCTTCGGGTTCGCGTTCGATGCCGACGATCGTTTTGGCCCCGCGACAAAGGGCTTCGGCTCCCATAGAACCACTGCCTGCGCAGAGATCTAGCCAGCGACAGCCCTCGATCGAACCCTGCCAAATATTGAAAATAGCCTCTCGCACTTTGGAACTGGTGGGACGCATAACTTCGCCGGGAAGGGTTTCGATGAGGCGATTACCGTAGATTCGCAGGCTCATGGGGACTCGTTTTTAGAATGAAACACAGGTATAGCCTCATAGATTACCGTAAAGCGGCCTCATTCCCTAGACTCCCGTTGCAATAATATGTAAATCAATTCTTTTTTGCCAGATGCGACGCATGATGCGTTGGGTGAAGGAGCCTCGGAGAAGGTGTTTCCATCTAGATTGCTGGCTTTCTCCCAGAACAATTTGAGTGATGCGTCGATCGTCTGCGACATTGGCAATTGTCTCAGAAACATTTTGACCCTGCATTTTTAAAAACTCACCTCCAAATTCCTCGCAGAGATGTTCGCAGGTTTCAAGATGTAGGCTTTCGTCCTTGGTTAAAAAACGATCGGAGTTCTCGACAAATAACACATAAAATTTAGCATTCATATAACTTGCAATTCGCGCACCCCGTCGAATGAGTTGGACAGAGTTTGGGTAAGTCGAAATACAGACTAAAACCCGCTCGTGAATGTTACAGTTTAGATCAGCTCGATTGCGGGAATCATCACTTTCTTCTTCAACCGTATCGGCCACTTCTCGTAGCGCCAGTTCTCGCAGTGCAATTAAGTTGCTGCGTTTAAAGAAATGAGTGAGGGATTGTTCAATTTTTTCAGGTGCATAAATCTTACCGTCCGTTAATCGTTCCTGAAGTGTTTCGGGTGTGACATCGACGACGACCACTTGATCCGCCTGTTCTAGGACTCGGTCGGGGACTCGTTCTCTAACAATAACGGTTGTAATTCTAGCGACGATGTCATTTAAGCTTTCGATGTGTTGGATATTCAGCGTGGAGTATACATTGATGCCTGATCGTAAGATGACATCTACATCCTGATAGCGTTTTTCATGCTCAGAACCGGGAATATTGGTGTGAGCGAGTTCATCAATGAGGACGAACTGGGGCGATCGGACAATAATGGCATCCATATCCATTTCGCTCAATCCTGCTCTCGCCAAACGAGGAATCATTTCTAGGCCGATCGCCTTTTCTGCGGTATCGTTTCGTCCGTGAGTTTCCAGCAGTCCAATCACCACATCCATGCCTGTTGCTTTCAAGGCATGGGCTTCTTCCAGCATCTTATAAGTCTTCCCGACGCCAGGAGACATGCCGATAAAGATTTTGTGTTTTCCTCGACGACGTACGGGTTGCTGAGCGGACCTAGTGGAGGCACTGGAATTGGGGTCAAACATAGAATTTAGACTGGAATTTAGAGTGCATCCAAAGATAGATTTAATTTCAAAACATTCACGCCTGGTTCCCCGAAAAGTCCCACAAATCGACCTTCGATCGCTTTAGAAACTAATGCTTGAACGTCATATTCATTAAGTTTGCGCGATCGGGCAACTCGTTGAATTTGTGACTGTGCGGCTTCTAGACTAATGTGTGGATCGAGACCAGAACCCGAACTGTAGAGTAAATCGGCAGTGGGTTTGGTTTGGGTAGCTTGAAGGCGTTGAGCTTCGGGCTTGAGGCGATCGAGTAAAGCGGGATTACTTGGGGCTAGATTGCTTGCGCCAGAAGCCCCAGTCTGAGCGATAGCAGGCTGTGTAGCATAGTCAACCGCACTGGGGCGACTCCAGAAATACTGATCGCTTTTAAAGGGCTGACCGATTAATGCCGATCCGATCGGCTGTCCTTCAGCGTTATTGATCACGCTTCCATTGGCTTGATAGGGAAAGGCCACTTGTCCGATGACTAAAATGATGGCTGGATAGACGATCGCTGTTAATAGCCAAAGCGCAATCACCAAGCGTAATGATCTGAAAAATTCCTGGGTCAAATTCATAATTTAAAACCGCTCCGGTTGAACAATAACAACGAATAAGTAAATGCTTAAGCTAAGGGTCGTCATTCCCAATAGCACCAAGGCAAACACCTGACCCCGATCGAGGCTAATCCCCGTTGCGGCCTGGACTGTAGGGGCGATCGTCACCGCACTCAACAGCACTAATAATAAACTCCTCGGAACTCGTTTTTGCCAAAATCGTCTCAACACAGTTTCCATTATGTTCTCCCAAATAAACTAACAACTTCTAAAAACTCCGGTCCCCCCAGAATTGGGGGTTAGGGGGCGGTTCGTCAGGATCTTCTACGCCAATCCCACCGCCGCTACAATAATATCCAATGCCTTAATCGCAATAAACGGTGCAATCACTCCTCCCAATCCATAGATCAAGATATTACGTCCCAGTAATTGATTCGCCGTCAGCGGTCGAAACTTCACCCCCTTTAATGCCAGCGGAATCAAGGCTGGAATAATTAGAGCATTATAGATCAAGGCTGAAAGCACTGCAGACTGGGTACTTGCGAGACCCATGACATTCAATTTCCCGATTCCCGCTCCCGCAAAAATAGCTGGAATTATTGCAAAGTATTTCGCAATATCATTGGCGATCGAAAAGGTCGTCAATGCTCCACGTGTAATTAGGAGTTGCTTACCGATCGTTACAATGTCAATCAACTTCGTCGGATCAGAATCCAAATCCACCATATTCGCGGCTTCCTTAGCGGCTTGGGTTCCCGAATTCATAGCCACCCCGACATTGGCTTGAGCCAATGCTGGTGCGTCATTGGTGCCATCGCCTGTCATTGCGACAAGTTTACCTTTGGCTTGTTCAGCCCGAATTACTTCAATCTTATCTTCCGGTGTAGCCTCCGCAATAAAGTCGTCTACTCCTGCTTCACGGGCAATCACCGATGCAGTAATTCGGTTGTCTCCAGTCAACATGATGGTGCGAATTCCCATGCGTCGTAATTGATCAAACCGTTCTTTAATGCCGGGTTTAATGATGTCTTTGAGGTAGATAATGCCGTAAATGTCATTGTTTTGGCAGACGGCTAAGGGCGTTCCCCCTAATCCTGAAATGTGCTCATATTCGGCATCCAGTTCTGCTGGAATGCTGCCGCCTCGCGATCGGACAAAGCCCTTGACGGCATCCACCGCGCCTTTGCGAACATGCGTGCCATCGGGCAAATCCGTGCCGCTCATTCGGGTTCTCGCTGAAAAATCAATGCCGTCTGATGCGGATCGATCGATCGTCACCACCACTCCTAATCGCTCGGCTAAGGAGACAATTGATTTGCCCTCTGGTGTCTCATCAAAGATACTGCTGTCTAGTGCCACTTGGGCAATATCTTTGACCGAATAGCCATTCACTGGAATGAACGCCTCTGCAAGACGATTGCCCAAGGTAATCGTGCCTGTTTTGTCTAGAACCAGCGTATTAATATCTCCGCAAGCTTCCACCGCTCGGCCCGACGTTGCAATCACGTTAAACTGTGCTACTCGGTCCATTCCCGCAATTCCGATCGCACTCAGCAAGCCTCCGATCGTGGTGGGAATCAACGCAACCAGCAGCGAAACCAACACTGTAATACTAACGGGCGAGTTGACGTAATTTGCGATCGGAGACAGGGTTGCGATCACGATGAGAAACACTTGCGTCAACACGGCTAGTAAAACTGTAAGAGCAATTTCATTGGGTGTTTTGCTTCGTTCGGCTCCTTCGACTAGGGCAATCATGCGATCGATGAAACCTTTTCCAGGATCAGAGGTGACTCGAATAGTCAGTTCATCTGACAGAATGCGGGTGCCCCCAGTTACGGAACTAGCGATATCGGTTCCGGGCTGTTTTAGCACTGGAGCCGACTCTCCCGTAATCGCCGACTCATCGACGGATGCGACACCTTGCGTCACTTCTCCGTCCACTGGGATGACATCTCCAGCAATCACCTTAATGACATCGCCCTTTCGCAATGCTGTTGAACTGATCTCCTGAATCGTTCCATCTTGAGCAAGTTTCCGAGCTAGCGAGTCTGACTGGGTTGCTCGAAGAGAGTCAGCTTGAGCTTTCCCCCGTCCTTCTGCCACCGCTTCTGCAAAGTTTGCAAACAGAAGGGTGAACAGTAAAATAAGGGTAACTAAGCCATTAAATAAGAGTGGATTCTGATCCGGCGGTGGACCGAATAGACTGGGATTGATCGTTAGTAATGCGGTGACGATCGTCCCAATCCACACCAAAAACATGACGGGATTACGAATCTGCACTCTGGGATCCAGCTTAAGCACCGACTCCTTCATGGCCCGTTGGTAGAGTCCCTGACTAGCGGCTTTGGCCTTGGCTTGGCGAGACGATCGAGATTTAGTGTCCATAGTATTCCTGAAGAGTGGAGTTAAGGAGAGAGTTGAAATGCTTCTGCGATCGGTCCCAATGCCAGCACAGGTAAAAATGTCAACACACCCAGAATCAAAATAACAACGCCAGTAATACTGGTAAACAATCCTGTATCTGTTCTCAAGGTGCCATCTGTCATCGGTACAGGCTGCTTTTGCGACATGCTTTCAGCGAGGAGGAGTAATGCCACGATCGGGACATAGCGACCCAGCAGGATTGACACCCCTGCACTTAAGTTCCACCAAACCGTTGCATCTCCCAATCCCTCAAATCCAGAACCATTGTTGGCAGAGGCGGAGGCATATTCATAGATGACTTGGGACAGTCCGTGAAAACCTGGGTTGCTAATACCCGCTAAGGCTTCTGGAAATGCTAGGGTGATTGCGGCAGGGATTAGAATGGCGATTGGGTGAACCAATAGAATCACACTGGCAAATACAATCTCAGTCTTTTCAATCTTCCGTCCCAAAAACTCTGGTGTTCGCCCCACCATTAATCCGGTTAAGAACACCGCTAGGATTAAATAGACGAAGAGATAAGCGGTCCCCGTGCCCTGGCCGCCCCAGACAATTTGCAAAAACAAATTGAGCAGCGTTGAAAAGCCGCCGGAGGGCATCAGAGAATCGTGCATTCCATTAACAGCGCCGCACATGGTCGCCGTCGTTGTCACGGCCCACAGCGCGGTCTGTGCCCAGCCAAATCGGACTTCTTTACCCTCCAGGTTAGGCGAAATTTCGCCCAGGATGGCATTCACTTGTGGATTGCCCTGAAATTCTCCGATCGCCGTAATGATCACGAATGGAATAAAGAATGCCAGAACGATCGCATACACTAACCAAGCCTGTTTTAGATTGTGCGTGAAGATTCCATAGGTATAGATAAGTGAAGATGGAATGGCTACCATAGCAACGGTTTCAATCAAATTAGTCCAGCCATTGGGATTTTCAAAGGGATGGGCTGAGTTGGCCCCGAAGAAACCGCCGCCATTTTCGCCCAGTTGCTTAATGATCTCAAAATGGGCCACGGGGCCACGGGCGATCGTTTGCATTGTGCCTTCGAGGGTTTTGAGTTGGAGTGCGCCTGCAATCGTTTCGGGAACGCCTGCTGCGAGTAGTAGCAATGCTCCTACCAATGAAATCGGCAACAGGATTCGCGTAATAGATAGGACTAAATCTTGATAAAAGTTACCCAGCGATCGGCCCGTCAGCCCTCGAATAAACGCAATCCCCACGGCAAGCCCCGTTGCCGCCGAAGTAAACATCAAAAAGCCTAGCGCAAAGACTTGAGATCCGTAGCTGAGCGTCGTTTCTCCGGAGTAATGCTGCTGGTCTGTGTTGGTTAGAAATGAAATGGTTGTATGCAGTGCAATATCCCAGTTCATCATCCCGACCCCTGTGGGATTGAGAGGCAAGAGCGGCTGTAATAGTAGAACCATGAGTACCGCAGCACCCATCATAAAATTGCTAATCAGCACCGATCGAATGTATTGCCAACCCGTCATGTCTGGCATCGATCGCAGGCCGATCGCCCTATACATCAGTCGATCGAGCGGATTTAGAATCGCATCGAGTCCTGTGCGTTCATTGAGGAAAACATGGGCAATATATCGACCCAATAGGGGTGTGATTACAATGACAATCAGAAGGGTTAATGCAATTTGAAGCCAGCCCTGAAGCATAAATTTGATCTCACATCATCGGCGAGGGTGGATACCGACTGATCATCGCCAAAGCAAATCGCTTTGCACAGATATAGGGAGATATAGATTTTGATCCGATCGGTGAAGCCGTTGCAGCATCAGCTTTCTACGATAGTTTTAAAACAGTGTTTAGATCTAATCTAAACGCTATGAGTCGCCCACTGAACCCTGAGATTATTTACAATAAAGAGGAATTAAGGTTGAGCGTAAACCCGCCATGAAAAACTTAGCGATCGATCCCTCTATGCAGCCCCCCCTCCAAGCAAGACCCCAAACTCAGGTTTGGCGCAAACGAGATGTGGTTCTGATCACGGTTGTCTTGCTTACAATCTCGGCGCTCGACTTCTTTACACCTCCTGAGTACATTTTGGGGTTTCTGTATCTTTGCCCCTTACTGTTGGCGAATCGCCGTCTGTCTCAGCGATTCGTGTTGATCATTACGGGAATTATTATTGTTCTAATGCTGTTGAATTTATGGCTTCCCAACGCGGCATTGGTGACATTACCTGCGATCGTAAACCGATTAATCGCAGCCCTTTCAATGGCTGTCACGTCGATCCTCAGCATTCGCAATAAAGAATATGCCAATACCATTTCAAGTCAGCAAGCCGATTTTGCCGCCCAATCACAACTCACCAGCCTACGAGAAGATTTTGCCTCCACCCTCACCCACGACCTCAAAACCCCACTCCTCGGTGCGATCGCGACGTTAAACGCCTTTCTCGAAGGACAGTTTGGGGCTATTTCTCCGCTTCAAACCCAAGTGCTGACCACTATGGAGCGCAGTCATAAAACGAGTGTGCAATTACTCGAAACCCTTTTAGATGTCTATCGAAATGATGCCACTGGATTGGTTTTGCATTTAGAAACCATTGATTTAACGACACTCGTTGAAGAAGCGGCGAACCAAGTGGCAGGACTCGCCCACCATCGCCAAGTTCACATTACGGTTTGGCATGACGAGTCAGACTTTCGTCGATCGCTTCGAATGCAGGCGGATGCGCTTCAGCTTCAACGGGTGCTAATGAATTTACTGGTAAATGCCATTAATCATTCTAGTCGAGGCGATCGGGTTGAGGTGTGGCTGTCTTCCATGGGATCTCACCATCGTGTTTATGTTCGGGATCAAGGTGCAGGGCTAAAGCCGGAGGTGATTGCACAGCTTTTTCAGCGGTTTTATCAAGGGGATAGCGATCGTCAAGCCAAGGGGACTGGGCTGGGACTTTACCTAGCTCGACAAATTATCGCCGCCCATCACGGTACAATTTGGGCTGAGCCGCTATCGCCCAAGGGAGCCGTTTTTGCATTCCAGATTCCCATTGCTCAACCCTAGCGTTTGTTAATCTTATTATTTCGGATAACCTTAGCGTTTCTTAATTTTGTTCTATGTCTAATGATGCCCTTCGGTTATTGTTGGTTGAAGATGATGAACTGTTTCGTTTAGGCTTGCGGGTGCGGTTACAGCAGGATGCCATGATTCAGGAGGTGGTGGAAGCGGAAGATGGGGAAACGGCACTGACGATCGCCGCCCAAACCCCGTTTGATCTTGTCCTCCTCGACATTGGACTCCCCGGCATCGGCGGCATTGAAACCTGTCGGCAACTCCAACTCCAACAGCCCAATTTACCGATTCTAGTTTTGACATCCCGCGAAGATCCTGAATTACTCAATCGTTTGATTGCGTTGGGGGTGCAGGGCTATTGTCTGAAAGGAATTGCGGCGGAAAGTTTGATTTTGGCGGTGCGATCGGTGGCGGCGGGGGCCTCTTGGTGGGATGCGATCGCCACTCAACGGATTCGACAAACGCTAACGGATACGGTGTCATTGACGATCAGCACGGCAAATCCTTTAACTCAACGCGAGCAGGAAGTTCTGGCATTGATGGCTGAAGGTAAGACCAATTCAGAGATTGCGAATCGGTTGTATATTTGTACTGGCACGGTTCGGGTTCATGTTCATGCTATTTTGCATAAATTGCAGGTGAGCGATCGAAAACAAGCCACACAATTTGCTCAAACGCAAAATTGGTTGAGCTAAGATTGGCTGAACTAATGGCCTAAAAACCGATCGAATTGAACTCGATCGCTCATGGCCACCTGTGCGCCGATCGTCAGCGTAGCCAAAGCGCCTGCTGCACAGCCTCGTCGCACGGCTTCAATCATGGGAAACCCTTCGACGATCGCCACGCCCAAACCACCCGCAAAGGCATCGCCTGCCGCTACCGTGTCGATCGCTTCTACTTTAAAGGCGGGAATAAAAGCCGTTGTGATTTCGGATCCTTGCTCTTCTGAATACAAGGCCCCTTGTGCGCCGAGTTTGATAATTACCGCTTTTGCGCCTTGGTCATGCAAGACAAATGCTGCACTAGTTGCGGTTTCGATCGAATTCACTTCAAACCCAACCAATTGTGAGGCTTCGGTTTCGTTGGGAATGAGCAAATCAATGTGGGGATATAAATGAACGATCGACTCTTCCGGCACGGGAGCCGGATCCAAAATTACCATCACGCCTTCTTTTTGTGCCGCCTGAGCTGCGAGCTTGACCGCTTCGATCGATACTTCAAGCTGGAGCAGCAACACCTCGGCCTCGGGCAATAGCGGAACCAATCGATCGACATCGCTGGAATTGAGCCGATCGTTTGCGCCATACACGCCAATAATTTGGTTCTCACCTGTCTCTGCCACGGTAATGATGGCCACCCCTGAATGAATCGTCTCATCCACGGTTACGCCGCTCGTCTCAACGCCGTAGGTCTGCAAACCTGCCGTTAACGATCGGCCCCAATCATCGTTTCCCACTCGCCCTACGAGCGCGGTTGAAACGCCGAGTTTTGCGGCTGCCACGGCTTGATTTGCGCCCTTTCCGCCCGGTGTCGTGAAAAATTCGCTGCCCATCAGCGTTTCACCGGGCAATGGCAAGCGCGACACCCGCGTCACCAAATCCATATTTAAACTACCGAAGACTACGATCGGCGCAGGTATCGTCATGGGTTGGGGATTCCCTAAATTTGAGGCTGTTTTAGTCTATCCTTTTGGTAGTAGCCTTCTAAAAAATTTGCGTCTCTTGTTATGACTTCTACGATCGCCATTGGCTCCACTGTCAAGCTCAACAAAGTCCTCCCCTACGTCAAGACCGCCGAAGCCAAACCCATGCTGCGTCCCGGCACGGTCATTTCATCTGAGGAAGTGGGAACGGTGATTTCCTGTCATCCCGCCAACAACTGGGGCGTGAGATTTGCGCGGGGATCGTTTTTGATCGACCAAGGGGATTTGGAGACGATCGAAGATTCTTAATTATTCTCAAGATTAAAACACTCAACTCATCCCCAATTTTTGATGGCATTTGTTACCATGCCATCTATGAAATCAAATTCTTCGACCTCCCCTTCGTCATCTACCAAAATCGAACCTGCTGAAAAACCGGATATTCGTCAAGCCCTTTGGCGAAGTCTTCAGTTGGTCATGGAATCTGCGCCCAAGGAACTGTGGCAGATTGGAATTTTCAATTTAATCCGGGGTGCGGGTCCCTCTCTCGCCCTCTACTACAGCAAAGTCGTCATCGACCAAACCGCCTCCCTCGCAGGCACAGCCGCCAATAAACCGCTGGATTGGTCGATCGTTAATCAGTACCCACAATTATTGAGTGCGATCGTGGCCTTAATTGGCACGAACCTGTTTATTGAATCGGTGTCATCCATTGATACGCAAATGTTTGCAGCGTTGCGCGATCGGGTGCAGGGGACGATCGAAGGAAAGGTGATTTCAAAGATTGCCAACTTTAACGACATTGCACTCTTTGAACAGCCCGAGTTGCTAAATATTGTCCAGCTTACCAATAAAGGCATTCAACGAATGCAACGTCTGGCCTTTATTTTTGCCGCGTCATTTATGGGCATTTTTACCTTGATTCCTGCGGTCTTTTTGGCGGCGGGGATTTCTTGGTGGGTGCCATTGATGCTGTTGGGCTTTGCGGTGCCGGGGGTGGTGATTGACCTGCGCTACTGGAAGAAAAGCTGGCGGGTTGAGGAGTCCCAGGCGGGCCTGTCTCGGGAAAAAGAGATTTATGCCAAACTGCTCAAAGAAGAAAACTACGCCAAAGAAATGCGGTTGTTTTCGTTGCAGCATGTGATGCTCGATCGCTGGAATGAAATCTTTCAGCGTCTGTTCAAAGAAATGCAGGACATTCGCAAAGAAGGGGCGATCGCAATGATTTGCCTGTCGATTTTAGGCGGTATCGGCACCAGCATTCCTTATCTTTATGTGATTTTTGGTGTGATTACGGGACGCTTTACCTTGGGTGATATTGCGCTTTATACAGGCGTAATCATGCAACTCAAACGCAGTCTGTACACGCTGGTGAGCAATCTGGGTGATATTTATGATGTTGCATTGGCGACGCGCCCCGTGTTTCAACTTCTCGATCTACAGCCGATCTTAATCGATCGGCCTGACGCTGTACCATTGCCCGATCGGGGCAACGGTTTGAGTATCAAAAATCTCAGTTTCAGCTATCCCGGTAGTGAAAAGGCCATTCTTCACGACGTTACATTCAATGTAAAACCCGGAGAAATGGTCGTTCTGGTGGGTGAAAACGGAGCAGGTAAAACAACATTAGGTAAATTGCTAGCCCGACTCTATGATCCTTCTGCTGGCAACATTGAATGGAATGGCGTGGATTATAAAGACGCATCGCTAGACGAAATTCGATCGCGCATCGCTGTCGTCATGCAAGACTACGCCCGTTTCCCCGCCACTGCCCGTGAAAATGTAGGCTGGGGCTATCTTCCAAAGCTTCAAGAGGATGGTGCTTTGGCGCAAGTTCTGACAGAAGCGGGGATTAACCACGTCATTATGGAACTAGACCAAGGACTTGAAACACCCTTAGGCAAACAACTTGAAAAAGGCGTTGATCTGTCGGGTGGTCAATGGCAACGGATGGCGATCGCCCGCGCCCTCCTCCGCCTCGGCACTTCAGAACTCGTGATTTTTGATGAACCCACGGCGGCATTAGATCCTAAAAATGAACATGAAATCTATGAAATCTTCCGCACGATCGCCCGTGGTCGCATGACCATTGTGATTAGCCATCGCTTGTCCTTGGCGAGGATAGCCGATCGGATCATTGTCCTAGAGCATGGTGCGATTTTGGAAGAAGGCAATCATGCGGAACTGATTGAACAGAAGGGTCGCTATGCTGAGATGTTTATGCGTCAGGCCCAAAGTTATATCAATTAAGTAAGCCGTTAGCGAAGCCGATCGCTGGCGTCTTCCAGTTGTTTATTCCCGGATTTGAGACTTGGTCGTCGATGGGAAGCGTTTTGGTGGGTACAATAGGCCCGTCGCTATGCACAAAAGTCATGATTTTTAAGGTTGCCTATCTTGCCAGTGGACAGTTACATCTCAAGACTGGAGATAGCCCAGCGCAACTGATAGAAAGCGAGTTTGGCGAGTCTTTGCGCAACTCTCGCCGCCAGATTCAGCGTCGTAATGCCTGGAAGAAAAATCCTCTGGAGCAAATGGTATTTCAAGAGTCAGAGCGTAATGACCTGGAAACAAAGCAGCCGATTACGCTAACCGGAATCTGTAGTGGGGCCGTGGGACAGCTTTTCTATGCGCTCTCAACGGTGGGGACGGGCGGAATTCTATCCTTGGATGTCGATCGCCAGAAAGAGAATCGACTGTTCCATAGTGCAGATTTCTCCGTCCATGATTTGAGCTACCTTGCGGAACAAGATTTGCTCGCTTGCAGTCTGCGTCATCCCTCAGGGGAGGCGAATCTTGCCACGATGAGGGCTGATGGCATCCGCCCAGCGGAGATCACAGAGGGTGATTCCTTAGATTTGGCTCCTGCTTGGATTCCTGGACAGAAGAAGGCTTTGGTGTTTCAGTCAGCCGGGATTGCGCGGACGGGGGAGGGAGTCTTAATCGCCCAGGGAGCCTTTTCGATCGAAAAGTTGGATTTTGAAGCAGGCACAGTTGATACATTGGTGTCGGACCCAAATTATGATTTTCTGGCTCCGCAGATGTTAGCAGATGGACGGCTTTATTATATTCGACGCCCCTATCGGCATCTTCCTAAGCCAAGTTTTTGGAATTTACTAAAGCGTGCTGTAGCGATGCCGTTTTTATTAGCCTATGCGTTGTTTCAATGGTTGAATCTGTTTACGCTGCGGTATACGGGAAAGCCCATGCTGAAACAACCCGATCGTCCGAAAGCCACAGGAATTGGGCAGGCGGTGCTCCATGGTCAAGCGGTGAATACGAACCAAGAAGCGGAACGCAATCAAAAGTTTGAGGATGAGGATTCTCCGGCGTTGGTCCCTCGGAATTGGGAATTGGTCTGTCAGACGAGGGATGGCGAGGCCCTGACGATCGCCCGTGGGGTTGTGGCTTTCCATGTGGGGGAAGATGGCTCGGTGGTTTATACGAATGGTGGTGCGATCTATGGAATTGTGCCGGGGGGAGGGGCGCAGCGGTTATTGAAGGAGAAGGGCCGATTGATTGAGCAGGTGAAATTGTTGGGGTAAATTCACGATTTGGGTGAATTCAATGGCGGCGTTGACGCAAGATGAGGTGACGGAGTTTATGGATTGTGGGTCACGGGGAACGGGGGTGAAGTTTTCGGAGGTGCAGGTGGAGGAGCTTTGAGGATTGTCGTTACAACGGTTGATTGAATCCGATCAGGAGGAACAGAAATGATGATGGAATTAAAGCCACGCTATACCGTGATTGTTCAATGGTCTGATGAAGATCATTGTTTTGTAGTGAGTTTGCCGGAGTGGGGTGAGTTTTGTCATACCCATGGTGACACTTATGAAGAGGCGATCGTAAATGCTCAGGAGGTGTTGGAGATGTTGATTGATGGAGCGATCGAGCGGGGTGAAGAATTGCCCGAGGTGCAGGTGTTCAGACCGATCGTGGCGACAGCAGCTTGAGATAGGGACGATCGAACTGTCCGTATACTATGCCGTCTGAAGTAATGATTGATAGTGAAGTTTCATGATTTGACTCATGGTGAGGGTTTCTAGTGCGTAGGTTTTGCCTTGAAGATCGACGAACTCGACTTCAAATGCCTCAGGGGCATAGACTTCAACGATCGTTCCCACCTGTCCTTTGTAAAGATTTCGACCGGGAAGGTCGTGGGTGAGTGCAACAACATCTAAAAGATTCATCGGGTTAATCATTGAGTGAATAGCCTTCCAGTTTCTCAAATGAAATGATGGCACGATCGGGTTTTGGGCGCAAAACGGGCTGCATGTCAAATTATAGTCAGGATCCTAGTATTGCATTTTAGCTTAAACTTTTGGCAGGATGATGTGCTTGCATGTGCTTAGGCGTCGGAGGATAACAGCTTGGAGGAGTTTGAGGATTTGGTGGCTTGTCGGGAACGTATGGGATTGCCGATCGCGGGAAGTGATGAGGATCGATCGACTGTTGCTAAACTAGAGATGGGGAATGCGACATTCTTTGGATTTAACTCCGGCAGTAATCCCGTCCGTAGACGAATTACACTGAAGGTTAATCCGATTAGTCGCACCCATGCGGAGGCAGATGTGTTTCAACAGGCATTTGATTTTGGTTTACGAGGTGGAATGGCTCGATTGATTGTCGATCGGGATTTATGTCGGGCTTGTGGGGAGAAAGGTGGGGTCAAGGGAATGGCTCGGCAGCTTGGGTTGGAGGTTCTAGAGGTGATTACGCCGAGCGGTCGTGAAGTCATTATTTTTTCATGAGGTGAGTTATGTTTATTTCAACCGTATCTTGGGATGAGTGGGATAGAAATTACAATCGCGGCGATGTCATGGCTGTCACGACTTGGGATGAGGTTCGATCGAAAATCGAGGCATTAGATGGACGATCGCGGACGTTGGTGACGTTGGAAGGGGATGATGAGGTTCATATGTCGATCGGCGGTGGGGCGGGTCGATATGTGGTGTATGTCACCTTTGATAATGAGGATTTTGAATATTTGGTCGATCGATCGCGGGACGGTTCTGAGATGGAGTCGATCGTGGTGGGTGGACAGATGGGCGATTATGTTGGACGGCTTTGTGTGGGGTTGCCGATTGTATTGCAGGCGGCGCGGTTGTTTGGGGAGACGGGTGAGGTAGAGCGATTGCTGTGGGAACGGGATGATGTTCTGGAATTTGCTTAGGTGCGCGGCGTTTGAACACTCCCCTAATCATGGCAATAATGTAGGTTGAGTGTTGAGTAGGTTGATGAAAAGGTTTTGGTGATGAGCAAAAAACGGTGGTTTTCGGGCCGATCGGGGCTGACGATTCGCAATCTTATCTGTGTGCTGCTACTACTTGTAGGCATGGTTTTGAGTAGCTTGTGGTGGCCTGCACCGACGATCGCCCAATCCCCATCGGGAGAACTCCGGATCGCCACCCGCTTGCTGCCGCCCTTTGCGATGGACGATCGGGGGCAATATACGGGGTTTAGCATGGAGCTTTGGCAGAAGGTGGCGGCGGAACTGGGCAAAACGTCAAAGATCGTGGTGTATCCAACGTTGCCTGAAATGCTGTCCGCTGTTCAAGAGCAGAAAGTGGATGCGGCGATCGCGGCCATTTCAATCACGGCTGAACGCGAACAAATTTTCGACTTTTCCTATCCCATGTTCAACTCGGGATTGCAGATTCTTGTGCGGAGTCCCCAGAAATCGGGCTTTATGCCGAATTTACTGCGGGATTTGTTCTCTCCCATGTTTCTTCAATTGTTTGCGATCGCCCTGGGGATGGTCGTGGTCGCCGCTCATATCATTTGGCTTTTAGAACGGCGTCATCAGAAAAGTGCGATCGATGAAGCTTATTTCCCAGGAATTTTTGAAGCGGCTTGGTGGGCGGCGGCAACCTTGGCAACTCAGGCAGAAGAGATGCCAAAAGGTGCGTTTGGGCGATTAATGGCGGTGTTGTGGATGTTTATTGCGGTTGTGTTTGTGGCGTACTTTACGGCAACGGTGACGACTAGCATGACCGTACAGACGCTTCAGGGGGATATTAAGGGGTTGGATGATTTACAGAATCGGACTGTTGCGACGACGGCGGGAAGTACGGCGGCGAACTTTTTACGATCGAAGCAGATCAAAACCCTAGAAGTAGACAAAATCGAATCTGCCTACGATGCCCTACTCAAGCAACGGGCCGATGCTGTGGTGTTTGACGCGCCTGTGTTGATGTACTACGCCTCCCGTGAGGGCAAGGGAAATGTGCAACTGCTGGGAGAGATGCTGCGGGAGGAAAGCTATGGCATTGCCTTGGCCAGCAATAGCCCCTACCGTAAACCCATCAACAGTGCCCTGCTCAAGCTTCGTGAAAATGGCGCTTACCAAGCCCTCTACGACAAATGGTTCAAACCTTACGCCGATCGCGGGGCAAATTAAATCAAGCGGCAAATAATTAAGAAATATAACAGTTTTACCGAGAAGGGGTTTCCCGATCGTCCGTAATGCCACCGACTCGAAATACAATAGGAGGATAAATCACCGTTCATCACATTACTCCTTATGCCTCGTTCTCAGCGCAACGATAACTTCATTGACAAAAGCTTTACCGTCATGGCGGACATCATCTTGAAGGTGTTCCCAGCCAGTAAGCGTGAGAAGGAAGCCTTCGCCTACTACCGCGACGGCATGTCCGCCCAGGCCGATGGAGAATATGCAGAGGCGTTGGACAACTACACCGAAGCCCTCAACCTAGAAGAAGACCCCAACGATCGGGGCTACATTCTGTATAACATCGGCCTGATCAAAGCCAGTAACGGCGATCACGAAGAGGCATTGGGCTACTACAACCAAGCCCTTGAAATCAATCCCCGAATGCCCCAGGCCCTCAATAACATCGCCGTGATCTATCACTACCAAGGCGAACAGGCCAAAGAAATGGGCGAAGACGAAAAAGGCGAAAACCTCTTCGACCAAGCCGCCGAATACTGGAAACGCGCCATCCTCATCGCCCCCAACAACTACATCGAAGCCCAAAACTGGCTCAAAACCACAGGCCGTTCCACCATGGACGTTTACTTCTAACACCTGTTTCCAACGCTTCTCCATTCAACCTTCTCAATTCTCATGCGATCGACCCGGCGAAA
Source organism: Synechococcales cyanobacterium bin31.maxbin.ball.101 (assembly GCA_013298165.1). Lineage (GTDB taxonomy): Bacteria > Cyanobacteriota > Cyanobacteriia > Leptolyngbyales > Leptolyngbyaceae > JAAFJU01. The sequence goes on from JAAFJU010000009.1 coordinate 21,164, forward strand.
CTTCCTTCTCATGGGCGGAGCGGGGCTGTTATCTCTCAGTCGATCGCACCCCACCTCTGCCCAAACCGCTGCTCCCGTGTTTAACCGATTTCAACGACCTCAGTATTTAGGCACGACCTTTAGTCCGTTGCAGTGCTATTACTTGGGGATTGATTACAAAAAAGCATTCCAAGAAATTTGTCAGTTGGGGTTCGATCGGATTCGGCTTGGGGCCTACTGGAACGAGATTGAACGGTCTCCAGGACAGTATGATTTTACCCAACTCGACTGGCTCCTTGAAGAAGCTGCCCGCCATAAGATTACCGTTGCCCTTGCTGTGGGTATGAAGGTTCCGCGCTGGCCGGAGTTTCATTTTCCGCAATGGGTGATCGATCGCTATGATACCAAGGCAGGCGATCGGGCGTTAGACCTGCGCAGTCCTGACGTTGCCGATCTTTCGCTTAAATTCGTCGATGCCGTTGCGAAACATTGTCGCTATTCCCAGGCGATTCAATATTGGCAGATTGAAAACGAACCCTTTACTCGATTGGAAATTGCGGGGGGACGGTTTCTGAGTCCGCAGTTTGTTAAGCGAGAAGTGGGCTTGATCCGATCGCATCTCTGGCGATCGCAGAAAGTATTGCTCACCAATGCCATTCATTTACCGACGCCAAAACTGAGTGAAGATTTGCCTGCCTTTCAAGACAGTTTAGAAGTAGCGGATGCGGTGGGCTTTAATGTCTACACCAAAGTCCCCGCAGGCAACTCTGGCACCTATCTCGAACCCGAAGCGGCGTTCTGGGATCAGCTTCAAAGCTGGCAGAAAGAGATTGTCCGATCGGGCCGCGAAGCCTGGATCGCCGAAGCCCAAGCGGAACCCTGGGAGCCTCAACAATTGGTCGCTAAAAATAAACTGGATTATCCCAGTGCCTCTCCTCGCCGGATGAAGCAGCTTGTCGATCGGCTAGCAAGGGCGAATTATTCTACGGTTCTACTGTGGGGTAGTGAATATTGGTATTGGCAAAAGCTGCAAGGGCGTAATCTCTGGTGGTGGACCGTGAAAGAAATGACCCGGTAATATGACTTCGGTAATATATCCCATTGTATGACTTAATTAATTTCGGAATGATTTGAAATGTACCTGTATCAAATTCAGTAACGCCAAGCGATCGTAGAAAGACTGTTCTTAAGATGGCAGTATCTTTCAAATCCCTTGCGCTATTCAATTACAGGCAATCCATCATGAAAAAAATTACATTAGGTTTGGCATTATTCGGTACGATCGTTCCATTATCCTTAATGCCTCCAGTACAAGCCTCTAAGGCATTCCCACTCCAAGGAACTCCTGCTAAAGCTAGAATACAGGCGATTACCTGTGATGCAAGCATTGCTACGAGTAATGGCACTTTACTGTATAAAATTACAGGAAGTATTGAACTCAATGCCGCTGGACAACAATTGCCTCCAACACAGGATCGTTCTAACCTCCAGATGACGGTACAACGTCGCGATCGTCAAGGCAATATCAAAACGCTATTGACCCGAGCACCCCTCCGGTATTTTGAACGGATTGGCCCGGATGCAGACTATTCGCAGTTGCCTTTCAGTGCAGCTTTTCGGGGTAAACCGAATGATGGACGAGGTCTCTACAGCACACCTTCTACCCATACTATCTACACAAGCCTCCGCCCAGCTACAACGATTCCTCAACAGATTCAGATCATTCACTATCTCAGTTCTGGAAAATTTGTCCGATCGATGCCGGGACGTTGTCAGACAAGAAACTAAATGAAACTAAATGTCTAGAAAATAGACTGTCAGTTGGTTATTCAGTCGGGTAAAAGCCGTTTTAAGAAATCTCGATAAATGGCTTTTCCCGCATTATTCAAATGGACGCCATCGAAGGTGACATCACCTCGTAATTCATTGCCTTTGTAAAGCTGTTCTAATCCCTCTGAAACGATCGGCAACTCCTGTTCCTGAGCCACTTGTTCCATCAGTCGGTTAATCTCATCGACGCGCTCTAAAGGTCCAGCCGCGAGGGGATTTTTGCTGGCGGCGAGGGTGGAGTAGAAGGCGGGGATCAGGGTGATTTGTTTGGCTCCCATGGATCGGACTAGATTGATCGAGTCTCGAAGGTTAATCATGAATTGTGTGTCTGAGATCACATACATCGCGTCATTGGTACCGATCGCAATGATGGCTTGGTCACAAGATATTTTGGCTTTCTTAAGAATTTCTAATTGTGTTCTAAGTGACACAGTACTCAGTCCACCTGTGCCAAAATTTACATTGTTTGTACCGAGGGTCTGACCGAGTCCAGAGGAGATTGAATCACCAAATAAGCAGGCTGCATAGGTCTGATTTTTGTTCTGTTGAGCTTGTAGATTAATTTGTGCGGTCCACCAGGGCAAGCCTGAGAGCGTATCGGGTTTGGGCGCTTGAAGGGCGAGGGTTAGGGGTGTAGCAATGAGGACAGTGGTGGCAATGACGATCGCCCATAAACCGACGGTTGGCCAAGAAAACTGATTGTTCATAAGCTTAGGATGCATAAGCGGGTTTGAAGGAACCGTATCAGAAGAGAGGCGCACAAAAACAGGATTCTGCGATTAATTTGCGGAATCTATCTTGATGTGGTTGTATCTCGTGATTTAGAGCGTCAACCTGGGATCAATGGTTTGAATAGATCACTTGATTCGGGTCGATGGAGATAAGTTCCCCATTCCACGGATGAAATGTTAGCTATCGTATAGTCTGCCCAAGAGACAGGTTTAGGTTATGGCTCGACTGAAGAAAGTATTCATTTTGAGTGGTCTGACCACCCTGTTACTGGCGGGTGGGGGGTATTGGTATGTGTTCATTGCTGGCGTGCCTCAATTGGATGCGCCGCAGGTGGAGGTCGTTAAGGATCTCACCTTTGAAATTAAGTCTTTTAAGAGTGCAGCAATGGGACAGGAGCGGCGTTATGGCCTGGTTTTGCCACCGGGCTACAACCCTAAGGCTAAGGCCCGTTACCCGGTGATTGTGCTGCTGCATGGGGGGCATGGGGATGAGCGGGATTATCAGCGTAGGGCGGGGCTGACGGCGGTCCTCGACAAGCTCTACCGGGAAGACCGTCTGCCACCTTCGATCGTAATTACCCCCGATGGCAATGATCTCCGTGGGACCAGTCCGTTTTGGGATTCGCAGTATTTTGATGGACCCAATGGCAAAGTGGCATCCTACATTACGGATGACCTTGTGAAGGAGGTTCGGTCACAATATCAGGTATATGGGCATCCCAAGTACTGGGCGATCGGCGGGCTTTCATCAGGGGGCTGGGGGGCCATGAATATCGGAATGCGACGACCCGATCGCTTCAATGTGTTCTTTAGCCACACGGGGTACTTCAAAGATCCCAATGGTTCCGGTCAAGATCCCATCACGTTAGTCGATCGGATTGCACCGAAGTATCGATCGCGGTTCCGGGTTTATCTAGATGCGGGTCAAAATGACAACACGTTTCTGGATGCGACTCAGGAATTTAATCAGAAATTAAAAGACGCTGGGATTAAAAGCGAAATGCGGGTTTTTCCGGGAGGGCATGGCATTGTCGGACCGGATTCTGGCTGGAACTACTGGCGCAAGCATCTTCACGACTCTTTGACCTACGTTGGCAAACAATTCAGAGCAAAACCATGACGATCGTTTATAAATTGCAATCTATTCGTTCTGTCCGTTCCGTCTGGAGAAAGGTGCTTCGACATCGCGTGGCCATTGGACTTTGGTCTACGTCGTTATTGACGGGTGCCATGGGGATGGTGAATTTGTGGTCTTCAATTTTTCCTGGGGATCCGGCTCGCATTGAATGGTTGAATTTGTTCTTGCCGATCGAGAGTCGGGCAGAAGCGCATCTGTTTGCGGCGATTTGTGGCTTTTTGTTTTTGACGTTGGCGATTCATTTGCGTCGCCGCAAGCGGATGGCCTGGTGGATGACGATCGGGCTTTGTGCGATCTCGGTGATTAGCCATATGATTAAGGGTTTGGATTATGAGGAATGTATCCTGGCGCTGATCCTGATGGCGCAATTGATTGTGATGCGGGATGAATTTACGGCGCGTTCCGATCGGCCCACCATGGCGCAAGGGGCGAGGCATTTGGCGGCGGCGCTAGGGTTTACGGTGGCCTATGGAACCCTGGGGTTCTCCATGTTGGATGGCCATTTTGAGCGGGCGGGGCAGGTGTATCATTTGGGATGGATGGATGCGTTATGGCAGACGTTGGCAATGATGGTGATGTCGGATAATTCCGATGTGGTGCCGAATAGTCAATATGCGGCGTTGTTTACGCATTCTATATATACAGTGGGTGCGATTACGATCGCCTATGCCATTTGGATGCTGTTGCGTCCGGTGTTGCTTAAAAATGTTTCTAAAGCCGATCGGCGTCTGGTTCGCCAAATTATTGATGAGCATGGTCATTCTTCGCTGGCTCGTCTGGCGTTGCTGCCGGATAAAGAATACTACTTTAGTCCACAGCGTCAGTCGGTAGTGGCGTTTGTGGTGAAGGGGCGATCGGCGATTGTGCTGGGGGATCCGATCGGACCCATGGGCGATCGAATGGAGACCATTTATGGATTCCGTGAGTTTTGTCGCAATAATGATTGGTTTCCTGCCTTTTATGAGGTGCCACCTGAGCAATTAGAAACCTATAAACAAATGGGTTGGCATTGGATTCAGATTGGGGAGGAGGCGATCGTTGATCTTCAGAAGTTTCATCTCAAAGGCAAGTCGAATCAATCTTTGCGGACGGCCATGAATCGTCTGACGAAGACGGGCCATCGTCTAGAGGTGCATCAGCCTCCCATTAGTCCCGCCTTGCTGGAGCAGTTGAAGCCTGTGAGTGATGAATGGTTGCGCCATAAGAATGGGTCTGAGAAGCAGTTTTCCATTGCTTGGTTCGATCGGCGTCATTTGGAAAATTACCAGATTGCGGTGGTGTATGATGCGGACGATCGGATTATTGCGTTTACGGATTTGCTGTCGGGATATAACAAGAAGGAAGTGACGATCGATCTGATGCGCCATCGGGCGGAGGTCGAGAATGGCACAATGGAGTTTCTCTTTGTGTCGCTGTTGAATTATTTCAAAGACGCGGGTTACGACACTCTAAGTTTTAGTCTGTCGCCGTTGGCAGGTGTGGGGGCGGCGAGTACGTCTCCGTCTATTGAGAAGGGATTGCGCCATTTTACGAAGTATCTGAATCGGTTTTATAGTTTTAATGGCTTGCACCAGTTTAAGCATAAGTTTCAGCCCGATTGGGAACCGCGTTATTTGGTTTATCCCAGTTTGAAGAGTTTGCCGGAGATTGCGGTGGGGTTAGTGCGGGCGGACTCGGGCGATCGGCTTTTTGATTATTTGAAGTCGGGGGATGGAGATTCGTTGTAGGTTGTACTAAATTAATGCGTTATGGCTACACCTGAGGCCCCCTAGCCCCCAATTCTGGGGGGACATGAAGCTAATCTAACTTCTGAAACTCAATCTAACTCCGGCTCCCCCAGAATTGGGGGTCGGGGGGCTTTGCCTTGCCCAAAACACAGCGCGAAAGAATTTTAAAATAAATCTGTCTTTTTTGCATAGCATGACCTCACATCGAACGATAGCTCACCGTAAGCACCGAACAGGGCTTCCGAACAACCCATATTGAATTGGAGAAAGACCCATGGCTATCGTGACACAACTTGAAGTCAATGAGATTAGTTTTGCAGGACCAGAACTCGAAAGCTCGATCTGCATTAGCTCTGAGAGCTTTGGTATCACTGAGTTAGATGAGAGTGAACTGGATATGAGTGGTGGTGGCGGACATCAGGCCAATTCCCACTTTAACCGTCACCGATCGCAGACCAAAGCCACGAGCTTTGCAGGTCCAGAAGGCGCGGGTTCCACCTTTAGCCACCAAGAAGAAACGGTGTCTTCGGGCAACAGCGACTTTAGCTGGGACTAAACATCGGCTTATGTTTGGGGCGCGGCGAGCCATGCCCCATTCCGATCGCACCTACGATTGCGTCAATACAAGTTCAAACAATAGTAAATTTGGAGAATGAATCATGGAAACGATCGCACCAGTTGAAACACAAGAACTCGAAATCCAACAGTCGGAACTCGCAGGAACGCTCGTCCTTGGATCAGATGAATCTGAAATGATGGAATTGGGTGATAGCGAACTCGATGTCAGCGGTGGCGGCGGGCATCAGGCGAACTCTCACTTCGATCGTCGCAAAGCCCAAACCAAAACCACCAGTTTCGCAGGTCCAGAGGGCGCAGGTTCGACCTTTAGTCATCAAGAAGAATCGGTGTCTTCGGGCAACAGTGATTTGAGCTGGGATTAGTTCCGATCGTGGTTGTTGCCATAATCCCGATCCCCCTAAATCCCCCTTGGAAAGGGGGACTTTGAATTTACTTAATTCATCAGGATTTGAGTAGATAGTCTCTTTTTCCGGTCCCCCCTTTTTAAGGGGGTTAGGGGGATCTTGTCTCAATCAGGAACCAGTCGCTCCGGCTGCTGGAGCTTTCCCTACCCTTATATTGGAGTCTCCGATGATTCAGTATTTACGTTTAGAACCCGATCGAACGGTTAATCCAGTAGAGCCTCATGGCGAACAAGAATGCTCTGATTTAGAAGAACTTTCCGATGATGATTTGGATATATCCGGCGGCTGTGGAATGCGTCGTCGATCGCGCCATGGCTTTGGTAAAAAACGAGGCTCTCACTCCAGCTTCCAAAAACATAGTCGCAGCATCTCCGGTCAAACCATTACCAAACCCGATGGCACGACCATTACCTCCTTTTCAATCCAAGAAGAAACGATTTCTAGTGAATCTAGCGAATTCAGCGATATGTAATTCAATTCAATCAAACCCCTTCAGATTCTCGCCCTAACCCCCATGACAGATCTACTGCTCCAATGCCTCAGTCATCAGGATTGCACCTGGCTCACCACCGCCGGACAATCTCTCACGCTTCAAAAAGGTCAAACGCTAGAAACAACTCAATCAGGCCAGCAACAGGTCTATATTGTCTTAGCCGGACGACTCTCGGTTTTGCCTTATCCTCTGGAACATAGCGCCCGATCGCCGATCGCCCAATCCCTCACCCAAGTGACCGCAGGCCATTTCATCGGCAATCTCTCACAACCTGAGAATACGCCTGCCGCAACCCTCATTCAAGCGCTGGAACCCACGCAATTATTAGGGATTTCATGGGATGTTTTGCATCAAAAACTCAAAGCAGATCCTCACTTTGCCGCCCATCTCTATCAAGCCGCTGCTCTCCTTCTGGCTCAACGGCTCCAGACGATCGCCCATACCAATATTCAAGCTCCGGCTCAACGGGAATCGGTGACTGTTTTTTCAGGATTGAATGATAGTGATCTGGCTTGGTTAATGACCGTTGGACAGATTGAATCGATCGCTCAAGATCAAGTTTTTAGCCATCCCGGCAAACCGTCCGATCGGCTCTCTATTATCTTAGATGGCGCATTCGTTATGCATCAAATCAATGACGATCGATCGCCTTTGATGCAAACCTTGAGTGATTCTGAAACTATTTCAAACAGTGCGATCGGAGCGGAACTGGCTCGATTGTCGAAGGGGGATTGGATTGGCGATCGGATTTTTGTGAATGCAGCACCGACCAATACGTTGATTACGGCCATTCGAGAGACGCAATTGCTGTCGATTCCGAAATGGCGAATTGCTGCAAAACTCGTTCATGATGTGGAATTTGCCAGTCGATTTTATCAAGTGATTTGGATGCTGTTGAAGCGGCAGTATGACTTGATTTTGCAGCAGTTTCGCCAGGATGATCCGGATGAACGTGAGGATCTGAGTGATGGTCAATTTTTAGATCGAGTTCCTTTGGCAGAAGCCAATTTCGAGTGGATGCTGAATCAAATTCAAACACAGTTAGGCACCGGGAGGACAATTCAATGGCAATCATGAAGGGGAAAAGCCATATTTTTCGCGATCGGGCGATGGAACAAGCCAACTCCCCGGAACAGCTCGATCGATTGGTTCGCGTCGCGGGGCCTCGCCGCTGGCTGTCGCTTACGGCCTTTGGATTGTTAATGGCATCAGGAACGGCCTGGAGCTGTCTTGCGGATATTCCGACAACGTTGACGGGCAAAGGCATATTGGTTTATCCCAACAAAGTGGTGGCGGCTCAGGCTAATACGGTGGGACAAATTTTAGATCTAAAGGTCAAACCGGGTGATGCGGTTAAAAAAGGGCAGGTGATTGCCACGATCGATCAATCTGAACTGAAGCAACAACTCCAACTTTCTCAAACCAAACTCGAAGACTTACAGCGTCAAGATCGAGATGCTAGCTTTATCCGATCGCAGCGCGAACAGTATGAGCAACTCACCGCCACGCAGCAGCGACAAAGCCTACAGCAAAACATTGACACGCTCCGATCGACCTCCCCCGCCCTACAAACCACAGGCATCGCCTCCCTAGAACGGGAACGCCAATCCCTACGCCAAAAGCTACAAACCTTACAAAACTCACTGCCCGGTTATCGTCTACGCTGGGAAAAGCGTCAGGAAATCTTTGAAAAAGAACGGGCGATTACTCAGGATGTCGCCATTCAAGCTCGGACAGAATACGAAGGCGTCCAAGCTCAAATCAATGACATTGAAGTTCAACTTAAACAATTAGATGCGAAGGAAGTGGAGACCACGACCCAAGCCTCTAATAGTTTGGACAAAATCACGTCCTTAGAAGCGCAGCTTAAAGCCTTGGATTCGGATAAAGTGGGTAAAGTCGAAAATGACTTTAGCGCCACGACGGGACGACAAAAAGAAATCCAAGAAATTCAACGGACGATCGCTCAACTCACCACTCAACTGCAAAAAAGCAGTGAAGTCGTTAGTACCTATGATGGCGTGTTTTTAGAAGTCTTAGTGAAGTCAGGACAGCGAGTAGAAGCCAATTCCAGCATGGGTAGCATTTCGGTGAGAACTGCATCAGACCAGCTTCAAAGCATTGTTTTTCTAGATCAAGAATCCGGCAAAAAAGTCGAAGCAGCCTTTCAAAAACATCAAACCCAAAATCAATCTAAACTCCCCGTCAAAATCACCCCCACCACGGTCAAACGGGAGGAATATGGTGGCATTAAAGGCATGGTCGAAAGTATTTCTCCAGTATCTGTGACCCAGGCAGGTGCAGCGAGTTTAGTGGGGCATCCTGATTTGCTCAAAGGCATTCTCTCAGAGCAAAGTTCACAGGTCGTTGTGTTCACGTCCCTAGAATGCAAAGTGCCAAATCCCAAAGGTGCCGATTGTCAAAAATATCAATGGGCAGGCTCAGAGGGCACGGACCAACAGCCCACCGCAGGCACGACAACGACCGTAAAAATTACGATCGAAGAACGTAAACCCATCACCTACATCTTGCCCTTCTTGAAAAATCTTATCGGCATTCCCACATGACCTCCAGCCTTCCCATTCATTCAAATCCATTTGCACCGATCGTTCAGGTTTACGAAAAATACCAGCAAGCAATTACCAAACGCTTTCGATGTCGTCGTCGCACACCCACCATTCTTCAAATGGAAGCCGTGGAATGCGGGGCCGCTTCTCTGGCCATGATTTTGGCGTACCACAAACTTCGAGTTCCCTTGGCCGAATTGCGCGTCTCCTGTGGCATTTCACGGGATGGCAGTAAGGCGTCTAATTTGCTGACAGCGGCGCGAAACTATGGGTTGCAAGCGAAAGGGTTTAAAGCTGAAATTTCGGCGTTGTCGAGGCTGTCGTTTCCCTGCATCATCTATTGGAATTTCAATCATTTTCTGGTTCTTGAAGGCTTCTATGGCAAGAAGGTCTTTCTCAATGATCCGGAAACTGGGCCACGATCGGTTTCTATAGATGAATTCAGCGAAAGTTTTACGGGCGTTGTGCTGAGCTTTTCTAAAGGCGACACGTTCAAACCAGGTGGGGCAAAACCCAATATCTTTCGTGGCTTGTGGCAACGCTTGCGCCGATCGACCAGTGCATTGATTTTTGGGCTGGTGGTGGGGTTATTGCTGGTGGTGACGGGATTAGTCATGTCCAGTTTTTCCCAGATCTTCATTGACCAAATTCTCATTCAGCAACAAACCGAATGGCTGTCCTCATTAATTATGGCCATGTTTTTCATTGCAGGACTAACGGGACTCCTCACCCGCCTCCAACTGCAAAACCTGCGCCGTATGAAGGTCAAGCTGTCTATGGTCATGTCGGGGCAATTCATTCAGCATTTGCTTCATTTACCGATCGGCTTTTACGCCCAGCGTTTTTCCGGTGAGATTAGTGGTCGGATTCAACTCAACGATCGGCTCGCAGATTTGATTTCCGGCCAAATTGCCAGTACGTTAATTGCGTTGATTATGGTGATCTGTTATGGCGTCGCTATGTGGTGCTATGACCCAGAGTTGACCAAGATTGCGATCGGATTTGTCTTGATCAATGTCGTCATTTTGCAATGGGTGGGGCGATTGCGATCGGATAATAATACTCGGGTGATGCAAGAACAGGGTAAAGTAAGTGGAACGGCGATCGCTGGACTGCAAAGTATTGAAACACTGAAAGCTTCGGGATTGGAATCAGATTTTTTCACTCGATGGGCTGGGTACTATGCCAAATCTCTGAATTCCCAGCAGGAAATCGATAGTCTCAACCAGTGGCTCGGCGCACTTCCGTCGCTTTTGTCGGGATTGAGTTCTGTTTGTCTTTTGGTCTTTGGGGGAGCGCGGGTGATGGATGGTGCGATTACGATCGGGAAATTAATCGCATTCCAATCGCTGACGCAGCAGTTCATGCAGCCGATTCATCAATTGATGCAGGTGAGCCAAGATCTCAAAGAATTGGAAGGCACCATGGCGCGACTGGATGATATTTTGGAAAATCCGATCGATGAGGGGCTGATCTCGGAACCGGAGACGCTGATTCCGCATCCTAAACTGCAAGGCCATTTAGAACTGAAAAACATTACCTTTGGCTACAACCGCGCTGCGCCGCCATTAATTGAAAACTTTAATCTATCCCTACAGCCCGGACAGCGAGTGGCTCTAGTGGGCGGTAGCGGGTCAGGGAAGTCAACGATCGGCAATCTAGTCAGCGGCTTGTATCAACCCTGGTCTGGTGAAATTTGTTTTGATCACAAACCTCGTCACCAAATTCCCCGATCGGTCATCGTTAATTCTGTTGCGATGATTCAACAGGATGTGCTGCTAATTTCTGGCTCTGTGCGGGACAATTTGACGCTGTGGGATACCAGTGTCACGGATGATGAACTTAGCCGAGCTTGCCAAGATGCGGCCATTCAGGACGTTATTTTATCGATGTCCGGGGGCTACCAAGCGGATCTATTAGAAGGGGCGAGTAATCTCAGTGGTGGACAACGACAGCGCTTAGAAATTGCCCGTGCGTTTGTGAACAATCCAGCCATTTTGATTTTGGATGAAGCCACCAGTGCCCTAGATGCCGAAACCGAACAAATCATTGATCAAAATCTCCGCTTAAGGGGCTGTACTTGTTTAGTCGTAGCGCATCGACTCAGCACCATTCGAGATTGCGATGAAATCATTGTGCTCGATCGTGGAAAGGTCGTCCAACGGGGCACCCATGACGAATTACGAGCCGTTGAAGGACATTATTTAGAGTTAATTCGTAGCGAAGGCGATGCCTTGGAGGCAGCTTAAATGACCACTTTAGTCTCTCCTATTCAATCCAGTTCTACCAAACAGCCTGTTTATCGGATTGGACCGAAATCACTGAATAGTAATGCCTCAGTTTTATTAGACGATCCGACAATGATTTGGCAGGTTCGATCGGGGACGATCGCGGTCTTTATCATTCCAGTGGTTAATGGCGTTCCGAGAGGACGACGACAATATCTGTTTACGGTGAAAGCAGGTGAAATGATGTTTTCAATTGAGCCGATCGTGAGCTATCAACTGCTCGCAGTGGCGTTAGAAGAAACAATTTTAAATCCTGTTTTTACCAGTCGGTTTTGTGAGGAAATGGCCAAGTCGCCCTTTAAGGCGATCGAAAAAATCGAATCCTGGGCCAATCATTTGGGATTAGCATTATCGAAATTTCGACCGATCGTTGCACCGACAAAGTTAGGCGGCTGTGGCGTTTTGGATCGGGGTGAAGTGTTTCAACCGATGCAAGGTCAGCTAAGCTGGACGCGGGTTTTGCAAGGTCAGGTGAGTTTTGTGGGATTAGAGAATCTGCGGATTTCTAGTGGTTCTGGCTATCTTCCCTTAAGCTCTCACCTCTGGCTTCAAGCTCAAACCATTGTTGAAATTGATCTGACGCCTCAAGATAAAATTGATGATCCTGAGAAATTTCTCGCAGGATTGCAAACCATTCAAACCATCATTTTACGAGCGCTGCAAGTTTTAGAAGATCAGAAAAATCAGCAGGAAATCGATCGCATTCAAGAGCAGCGCAATCTGAATGCCAAATCCATGACCCAAACCCTCGATCGGCTCTCCTCTCTTTTCCAAAATGCCCAACCTCAAACGCGCCAGTCTTCCCTGCTCACTCAAACAAAGCCCCAGAGTCATGACATTGCACTAGTTCAAGCCGCACAAGCGGTCGGGCAACGCCTGAATTTACAAATTGTCGCTCCGGCAGCTTCAGAAGATTTACGACGGGTGGCGGATCTGACGGATGCGATCGCCCGTGCATCCCAGATTCGGACTCGACGAGTGGTCTTGCAGGATAACTGGTGGAAAGCAGACTGTGGGCCGCTCCTGGCCTATATGCAGGAGGACGATCGGCCCGTTGCGCTCCTGCCCAAATCCGAGCATTCCTACGAAATCTTTGATCCCCTGAACCAAGCCTGCTATCCCTGCGATCGGACTATTACAGAACAATTAGCACCGATCGCCTATACGTTTTATCGTCCGTTTCCCCACGTGATTAATCCCATGGCATTGCTCAAGTTTGCCACTTGGGGACATCAAAAAGAAGTGATTACGTTAATTTTAACGGGAATTGCTGCGACGTTGGTGGGAATGGTGACGCCCTATGCAACGGGATTGATCATTGATGAAGCGATTCACAGTCACAACCGATCGCTCCTTTGGCAAATGGGCTATGGCTTAGTCGCTGCAACCGTCGGTGCGACCCTTTTTCAGCTTACTCAAGGGTTTGCGATTACGCGGCTGGAAAGTTTTGCGGATTCTTCTACGCAGTCTGCGGTTTGGGATCGTCTACTCAAACTACCCGTCTCCTTTTTCCGACAGTATTCCGTCGGGGATCTCAGTTCACGGGTCTCTGCGATCGTCAAAATCCGTCAAAAACTCAGCACGACCATTTTAAAAACGCTGTTTTCCAGTTTGTTTTCACTATTGAATCTGGCTCTACTCTTTTCCTATAGTGCCAATTTAGCCTTGATTGCAACGATCGTGGCGCTGTTGAATATCGCCGTCACCACAACCGTCGGCATCATGACCCTGCGCAGAACTCGCCCTCTACTCAATGAACAAGGCAAACTGTTTGGCATTATGGTTCAGATGATTAATGGGGTGTCCAAGTTTCGTTTGGCTGGGGCTGAAAATCGAGCCTTTGCCTATTGGGGGAATCAATATGCTCACCAACTAAAGCTGATGATGGCGACACAAGGGATTGAAGATAATCTGGCTGTGATTAATATGCTACTCACAACGGTGACTCCAGCGGTCTTATTTATCTTCGCAACCTTTATGCTGCAACACGCTCAATCCCAGGGACAAGCGTTTACCACAGGAACATTCTTAGCCTTCAACAGCGCCTTTGGAACCTTTATCAGCGGCACGACCAGCTTGAGTAAAATTGCGATCGAAGTCTTAGAGACGTTACCGATCTGGGAACGAACACAACCGATTTTAAACACGATTCCTGAAGTGGATTTGGACAAGTCTGATCCCGGTCGTCTGACAGGAAAACTGTCGGTCGATCGGGTAATGTTTCGGTACCGATCGGACGGAAACTTGATCTTAAATGACGTTAGCATTCAAGCCGAACCGGGGGATTTTATTGCCCTGGTCGGTCCCTCTGGAAGCGGGAAATCGACGCTCTTACGATTGCTATTAGGCTTTGATGTGCCTGAATCGGGGGGTGTTTTCTACGATGGCCAGGAGCTATCTGGACTGGATATTCCGGCGGTGCGACGGCAGTTGGGGGTGGTGTTGCAAAACAGTCGATTAATGTCAGCTTCGATTTTTGACAATATTGCCAGCGGTGCATTAATTACCATGGATGAAGCTTGGGAAGCGGCCAAGATGGCAGGCTTTGCAGAGGATGTCGAATCCATGCCCATGGGAATGCATACGGTCGTCAGTGAAGGGGGCAGCAATATTTCTGGAGGTCAGCGCCAGCGGCTGATGATTGCCCGTGCTTTGGCCTTGCGTCCGCGCATTTTGTTTTTTGATGAGGCGACGAGTGCGCTGGATAATCGGACGCAGGCGATCGTCAGTGAAAGTCTCGATCGGCTTAAGGTCACGCGCATTGTCGTGGCCCATCGGCTGAGTACCATTCGGAATGCCGATCGGATTTATGTTTTACAAGCAGGTCAGGTGATTGAACAGGGAAGTTTTGATCAACTTTCACAGCAGAATGGTTTGTTTAGTCAATTGATTCAGCGTCAAAAACTGTGAGTTTGGGTTAAGCCCGATCCTCCGGCGAACCGCCCCCAACCCCCAATTCTGGGGGCTTCGGAACTTCATATCCCCCCAGAATTGGGGGCTAGGGGGCGGTTCGTCAGGGACTTTATTTGGACGCAGATCCCTACGCCTCGATCACCACCCGCAAATTCCCGCGCTTGCGAATCACGCGACAGGACGTGGTCGTTCCACTGCGTTCCTTCGAGGAGGATCCCTGACGAATGAACTCCAAATCCACCAAAGTCGATCCCACATGCAAATTGGTGATCGTCAGATGTTGAATATTCGTCGGTAATGCCGGATCGATAATTCGCAAACAGTTCCCCGGCGCATCCGGCACCAAATTCGTCATCATCTGCAAAAGCTGAAACACCGTCCCCGTCGCCCATGCCTGCGGCGAACAAGCCACAGGATAGCGCACCGGATCGCTGTCGCCCTGACGCTCGTAGCCACAGAGCAACTCAGGAGGACGCTGGTATGGTTGACGTAACGTCATATCCAACAACGCCTGCCCCAACTCCAACGAATGATCCACATGGCCGAGCGATCGCAACCCCAACGCAATCATGCCATTGTCATGGGGCCACACCGATCCCAAATGGTAGCCCATGGGATTGTAAGCCGGAGAAAAACTGCTCAAGGTCCGAATCCCCCAGCCGTTGAACATGTCCGGCGCTTGCAGCCGTTCCGCGACGCTGTTGGCTTTGTCTACTTCGAGAATGCCCAGATTCAGACAGTGACCAGGATTGGAGGTAATACTGTCCACCTGCTTGCCTTCACCGTCCAGCGCCAACGCAATAAACCCTTCTTCTTCCATCCAGAAGTCTTTATTGAAACGCGCCTTTAATTGCTCGGCTTCTTCGGACCACCGATCGCCCAAATCAGGCCGTTTCCGGGAATGAGCCAGTTCACTCATCCGCACCTTCGCGGCGTAGACATAGCCCTGCACTTCGCAGAGGGCGATCGGTCCCGTGGCCATTTTGCCATTGCGATCGACGATGCAATCCCCCGAATCCTTCCAGCCTTGATTGACGAGACCGCGCTTCGATCGTTTGTTATAGCTCAGGTAGCCCGTGTCCTTCAGTTCCCGATCGACCCAAGCCATGGCGGATAGCGCATTTTCCCAGAGTTTCTCCATGGTCTCGCGATCGCCCGTCCAGGCGTAATATTCGGCATAGAGCATCAGCCAGAGCGGCGTTGCATCAATGGTTCCGTAGTAGGGCGTATGAGGAATTTTTTCGCAGCGGGCCAGTTCACCCAGGCGAATTTCATGGAGAATTTTACCCGGTTCCTCTTCGCGCCAGTCGTCGTCCTGTTTGCCTTGGTAATGGGCTAGGACCGTTAGGGTGTCGCGGGCAATGACAGGATTGAGGATCAAACTTTGAGAGGCCGCAATAATCGAATCTCGCCCAAACAACGTACAGAACCAAGGCACCCCAGCGGACAGCACTTTCCCCTGCTCAAAAGTTTGGCGTAGGAGGTAAATATCCTGCTCAGCCCGCTCAATGACTTGATTAATCGCCTTATTATCCGTGCGAATCTGCGTCGCCGATCCGCGCCATTCCTGCTCCTCCATCATCTCCGCCGCTTTCGCCTGAACCAAGGTCATGGGCACGGGGACGCGGGAAACGGGTTGGCTATTGGTCAGGAGGCTGATGCGATAGCTGAGGCGTTCTGTGGTGTGGGACTCCATCTCAAAACTCCAGACGGCGGTGTAGCCTTTGAAGGTCTGGGGTTGATTGTGGAAAAACTGAATGTGGGATTCCATGATGCTGCCATCTAGCCCTTGGTAGGCCATGCTCATCTCGCTGGGATCCTCGTAAAGCGCATAGCTGGCACTGTCGTCAGCCGGAGCATCATCCGATCGCACCACCCGTCGCAGCAGTTGCCCATGCTCCTTACGATCGAAGCCCCGAATCTCAAACAAATCGGTAAAGTCTGCGTCAAAACTCAAACTCAATTCGAACTTAACGGTTTCAGATCCAAAGTTCGTCAGGGTGATTTCTTCAAAGAGTCCGCCGTTGAGGACCAGTTCGCGCTGAATGCCGATCGTCTCTGCCGGAACATCATCTAGACGGGGATTTGCGCAGAGGACTGAGAGGGAAAAGCCGCGCTGGGCCGTGCTGCTGAGCAGAATGGGCGATCGGTGATTGATCTGTAGCTCCAACCGACTGAGAAACCGCGAATCGCGACAAAACAATCCCATGCTGGTCACGACGCCATCATCCAGGCAGCCCGAAATATTGCCCAAGGTATCGGTGATCAGAAAGAGATCGTCATCCTTGACCGTCAACGTCTGCTGCATTCGTTCCGTAAAGCTACAGCCCCAACTGGGAATCGGAAACTTATCCGCCGCGCCGTAGACCCGCCGATCGACTTCCACAAAATAGTCCTCACCCCCGGTCTCCAAAATATCCGCCTGAATCAAACTCTCCGGCAAGGTCGAAACGATCGCATTCGTGACGGCAGGATTTGGAGCTACGGCCTGAGATGTGGCCTGAGATACGGCTTGAGATATTTCTGCGGGAGCTGTTTTGGGTGTGGCTTGGGAATTCGTCTGGGCGGCGTCACCCTTGGATTTTGACGAGGTCTTAGATTGAGATGTCATGCGTCACTCCGACCTTTGGTAAAGAATTACTGTTCACAGAATTTCAACCTCTAAGCTACTGTGCCCCCCCTGAAATTGTCTTTTCTTCAGAAAGCTTTAAGGTCTTTGTTAAGGATTACGATCGCAGGTTGCGAGATGACACGATTCGGTGCGATTGGTTTCAAATCTGATTTCAAGTCAGAGGTTTGGGGATTGGTCTTCTAGAATACTGCCACTTTCCCAAAATACTCGCTATGATGGGTTGTTAAGAATCCTGAAATACTTCGAGATTTCCACCTCTATTTGTTGTGTTTTTCATCTCCATATCTCTGTTCTAGAGTTCGCGATCGTTTTTTACTTCATGGCTGGGATCATTTAAAAGCTGGATTGCCGTTGAGATTACGAGCAATCTGCGTTAGCTAACCTTTTCCAATGACCCCATGAAGCCAGCCGATCGCCTGTCTATAGTTTGCAATCTACACCTACGTAATATTTGAGAGGTTTCCTGTGGCTTTGTATGCAGAACTTCACCGCCATTTAGGTGGCTCCGTCGTACCCAGAATTTTATGGCGTTACCTGGAACGCAGCCATTCTCCCTTGACTGCGAACTACGAGACCTACGCGAATTTCGAGTCGTTCTACACCCGTCCGCGTAATACGTTGGAGGAATATCTAGAGCTGCACAGTCTGGTCGAAAAAGTGCAGACGCCCGAAAGCCTGCCCTATTTCATTTGTCGCTTGCTGCGCGGGGCGTACATTTTTGAAAATCTGGCTTATTTAGAACTGCGATCGACCCCCTACCTCCGCACCGATGAAACGCTCTCCCAATCTGCCCGCATTGAACAAATGGGCGAGGTGATCAACATCATCGGCCAATCGGCGCGGCAAGTCGAATATCCGATCGTCATGAGTCAGATTGTCTGTATGCACACCAAGTTGCCCTATGAGGTGAATAAGGCGATCGTGGACTTGGCGATCGACTATCCGCACTTTGTCTGTGGGATTGACCTGGCGGGGAGCGATCGAATTTATGGAGAGCGGATGCCGGAGTTTGTCAAGCTCTATGCCTATGCTCGCGATCGGGGCGTCAAGACCACGGGACATTTATATGAAACCGTGAATGGCTGTTATCCGGAGCTATTGCCCTACTTGATGCGCATCGGTCACGGCATTCAAATTCCGTTGAAGTATCCCGAATTGCTTAAAGAGATTGCTTCTAATGGTCAATGTCTGGAAGTTTGTCCTTCGACCTATCCCAAGACCGGGACATTGAAGGATATTTCAGAGTTGAAGGTGGTGTTCGATCGGGCCTTTGATGCCGGAGTCGATATTGCCATTTGTACCGACAATGCGGGGCTGCATAATGTGCGTCTGACCCAGGAATACGAGAACCTATTGACGTTGGATATCATTGGCTTTGAAGAGCTGCAAGCCTGTCAGGAATCCGCCTTCCGCCATGGCTTCGCTTGGCAATACCATGAACGTCCGGCTTCCATGCTCAATCGCTTGATGCAATGGGATGAGCCAGCGCATGATCCAATCACCAAAGGATTTGTCTCGGTTCGTTAGGGATCTTTGGAGTCCTAAATAACCCTAGCGACTAAAGGATACTGCTGGCGAATTCATCATGACCGCCCAGTCCGCCCAGGAATGAATTCCAGGGCTAATGTGCGAAAACCCGCTTCACGGGTTGAAGAAGTTGTTTCCCGTCTCTTGAACCCTTCATGGGTTTTGGCTATGAGCCTCGGAATGAATTCCGAGGTGGTCATGACGGCAACGATGAATTCGTCAACAGTATCTTCCAATCGCCGGGTTCTAATTGGGTAACTGGATCTGCGTAGTATTACGCTTCAGGAATCACGTCAGGATTTCTGACCATTACTACCGACTGCTCGGTATCTCGACGGGGTGCAATGAACGAACTTCCCACCATCGAGGCACTAATATTGGTCGTTGCTCGCAAGGGATTGAGCACAGGGTCGATCGCAATCAGCAATACCAACACCGAATCCAGCGGCAACGCCAAGGGCTTGAAGACAATTTCCAAAGCAGGTAACGTTGCAACGCCCGCTGACCCAGAGGAAGCCACCGCCCCAAACATCGATCCAACAATGATCAGCAAGCCTTCGTTAAAGCCAATATGGACCCCATACAGTTGCGCCGCAAACACCGTGACCAAGGTAAAGTAGGTCACAACCCCATAGCGGAATGCGATAATACTAATGGGCAAGACCGCATTGACGATTTGGGTATCGAACTTCAGTTTCTCGGTTAGGGAATAGATGGCAGAAGGCATTCCCGCAGAGGAATTGGAGGTGGCCATGGTAATCATGGAATACTCACGACTTGACTTCAGAACAGTTCTAAAGGACTGACCCGATCGAATCCACAGCATCACCAGATTGACGATATAGATCAAAATCAAAGTGATCGAGGTAATGATCACAAATTTACCCATGAGAACGATCGTTGCAAATCCGGTTTTTGCAATCTGTGCCGAAATCAAGCTAAATAACCCCAAAGGTAAAATAGCGGTCAACCATTTAATGATCATCCGGAAAGACGTATAAACCTCTTCCAGCGCCAGCAAAATCCGATTGCTCGAATAGCCTTTCATCAGTCCTAATGATACGCCAAATAGAATGGAGAAGAACACCACCTGGAGACTGCGACTCTCGGAAAGTGCCTCAAAAATATTGCTAGGGACAGTGGATGAAATGAGATTGAGGAAGGGGTTTTCGGTATCGGCTTTAGGGGGACTATTTAAAGCAATTTCATAGTTGATCCCGCTGACGTTAATTTGTCCACCCAAGGAGGCCAGGGTTTGTTCGTTAATCCCCGCTCCCGGCTGAAAGACCAAGCCTGCCGCCAATGCTAGCGCTCCAGCTAGGAACTGGGTTGCGATCAAGGTGAAGCACAATTTAAAAATCAACTTTCGAGAATCTTGAATGTTGATCAGTTGGGCCGTGCTGATACAGATGGCAGAGAACAAAATCGGTAAGACACAGAGTTTCAGCAGATCGACATAAATGCGACCAATGAACTCAATATTTTTAGAAAACTCGGGTGCCATCGTTCCTAATCCAATTCCCAGAATAATACTGAGGAGTAGAAGGTAGGGCGCACTCACTTTTTTGACGAATTTAGAGACGTTCTTGGCAAGGGTTTCCGGAATTAACATGGGGCTTCAAATCCTATTTAACGATCGAGTAATCTAGCAGTTGATTGGGAGTTCGCTGTTTATATTGGGTTTCCAAAAACAGATTGGTGTAGTCCATTAAAAATTGTTTTCCAGCAGATGTCGCAATCCCTTTCGTATCACTCGTATCGGTCAAAACGACCGTTCGGAGCTGGATTGCCAGCTCTGGCTGGTTCACGACAATGCTGCGCACTTCCAACTCATCGCGAAACAAGGCCATGACTTTGTCCGTTACCACCGCATCGATCGCATCTTTCCAGTTGGCAAACTCAACAATTTCGGCTTTTGGGAAGGTCTGACGGGCATATTGGACATAGGCCGATCCCGCATAGACGCCAATTTTGCCTTGAAAATCTTGAACGACCTGGTCAGTACTTAACCCACGAGATTTCTCCTTTGCAAGGGCTAGGCGATTCACGAGTAACGCCTGTCGGAAGGTCAGGTAAGATTTTGAAAATAAAACTTTCTGCGCTCGGGGCATCGATCGCGCTAGTTTAGAGATTGCTAGGTCTGCTTCTCCGCGATAAACCGTATCAATCACTTCATCAAAGTTTTTGGCAGTCCTCACAAACTCTGCCTTCACCCCCAATGAATCCGCGATCGACTGTCCCATTTCCACATCGGTTCCCACCAGTTTTCCCTCTTTCGATTCACTAAAAAAGGGTGGATTATTTTTGTTCACCATGGCGATGACTAATTTGCCCTTGGCTTTAATCTGCTCAATGTCAGATTTCAGTTGAGGCGTCGGAACAGGTGGAGTTGACTCGGCGCTCGGCGGGGCGATCGGTGCTGCGATCGGCTCTGAGGACGGCTCAATACCTGATTGAGCGATTGCGGGCTGCATCGAACAAGCAAAAAACACCAATGCGATCGGGCAGATGATCAGAACGGCATAGCTCCTAATCTGGGACAAAAGTCTAACGACCATGAGGATTACAGCAGTGAGAGAAAATTATAGGTTTATCATGCCCAACCTGACGATAAATGAAACAGCTTTGTCATTTTCTCGTCACCAATAGACTATTTTTCAGTTAAAATCTTTCTTACAAAACCAGAAATTGATATGTTCCAATCCACTTCATCCTCTTTTGTTGGCGCTTCTGTTGGCGCTCCTGTTGGCGCTCATATTGTTGTCTGTGGTTTAGGGAGTCTGGGACAGCATTGTGTGGCGGTGTTGAAGGAGTTTGGGGTGAGGGTGAGTGCGATCGAGATTGCGGAGATTATGGATTGGGAGATTAACGATCTTCCGACTCAGGTGGATGCCTTGGTGCGGGGAGATTGTTGTCAGTCTAAGATATTGGAGCAGGCGGGGGTGCCGGATTGTCGGGCGGTGCTGCTGGTGACGAGTAGTGAAAGTGTCAATATTGAAGCGGCGTTTGCGGTGCGATTGATGAATCCCCGTGCGCGGATCATTGTTCGATCGAGCAAACAAAATCTGAACCAACTGATCACCACGCATTTGGGGGACTTTCTCGCGTTAGAAGCGACACAGTTGTCCGCACCTGCCTTCGCGATCGCGGCTTTAGGCAGTGAAATGCGCGGGTTTATCAATCTAGCGGGATCCCTGCTACGCGTGGTCAAAGTGCAAATCAATGGATCACATCCTTGGTGCGATCGTAAAACTGTGAATGACTTGAATAGCCCGACTCGACGCGTCTTAAGTCATATCCCTGCCAAGATGGATTTGCCGACGGAGTTTCATACTTGGCAACCCGATCGGCAATTGCGATCGGGGGATCTCGTCGCCTATGTGGAAGTTTTTGAAGGCGCGGGCGGGATGATGCCGATCGCATTGCCTTTCGCGCCAAAGTCGAGTCGAAAATCAAGATTGACCTTCAAACAAATCACCGCACGCCTCACCTCTCGCCCCTACCTCCGCAAACAACTGAAAGCCTTCTGGAAATCCACCGCAGAACAGCAGAGTAAACGAGTGGCGATCGTCGTCGGAGTTATGATCTTCATCGTGTTTCTATTGGGAATGGGAATTTTGAAACTGACCTATCCTGACCAACACTGGCTGGCTTTGTTCTATACCGTTGGTGTGATGTTGTTAGGTGCGTATGATGCGGTGTTTGCGGTGTTTGATCCCGCGAGTTCGATTCCGTTGTGGCTGCGGTTGATGAACTTACTCTATATGCTGATCGGAACGGCTTCGATCGCTGTCCTCTATGCCCTTCTCACCGAACGCCTTCTCTCTGCCAAATTCCAACTCCCGAAAAAACGTCCCCCCATTCCAATCCAGAATCACGTCGTGTTGATTGGACTTGGGCGGGTGGGTCAGCGAGTTGCAGCGCTCTTGCAGCAATTGAATCAACCCTTTGTGGCGGTGAGTTCAGAGCCGTTATCCTCAAGTATTTTGCCCAATATGCCGCTGGTGGTGAGCGAATTGACGAGCGCCCTCACCAAGGTGAATCTCGAAACCGCCCGCAGCGTCGTCGTTGTCACCGACAATGAAATGGAAAATCTCGAAATCGGACTCATGACCCACGCCGCTAATCCCGGCTGTGCGACTACGATTCGGGTATTTACGCCGCAATTTGGGGAGAGTATTCAACAATTGGTGCCCTTTGCGAAGGTGTTGAGTGCCTATGCGTTGTCGGCGGAGGCATTTGTGGCGACGGTGTTTGGAGAAAACGTATTGAGTTTGATTCGGCTGAATGAACAGACGGTTTTAGTTACAGAATATGAAATTGTGATCGGGGATACATTGGATGGATTATTGCTCTCAGAAATTGCCTATGGTTATGATGTCGTTCCCATTTCCCATCAGAAAGGTCAAGAACCCACTCGACTGATGCCATCGGATGATTTGCGGATTCAGGCGGGCGATCGGCTGGTCCTCTTAGCCACATTGGATGGGTTGCAGCAGATTGAGCGGGGCGATCGGCGGCTTCCCACTTGCTGGGTGAATATTGAAAAAACTGTAACAAAAGATGCCATTTTTGACGGAGAACGGGTGATTGCGATCGTCACAGGTTGTAGTATTAATGAAGCGAGTCAATTGATGAAACAGTTGCCGCAACGTTTGCCGATTCCTTTGTATTCTCATCAAGCTCAACGCTTAGTTCGAGAATTACGAAAGGCCCAGGTGATCGCAGATGTTATTTCGACCTAGCCCACCGATTTAAGAACAATCTAACGAGATTCTATGAAATCTGCACCCTCTCCTATTCCTTATTTACTCGCGATCGCTGCACTGTTAGCCGGGGGCTGGTGGTGGTTTTCGGGCAAGTCTTTACTGCCTAATATGGCTGAAAACCCCAAACAATCTGTCTCGGATAAAGGCGTTGCGAAAAATCCGACCCCCAATGCCCCGCCTCAATTTCCAATGCCTCAAAGCGTTGCGGCTAATACCAGTATCCGAATTGACGGCTCTACGAGTATGGTGACAATTAATCAAAAGCTAAAAACTGGATTTGAAGCGAAGTTTTCTGGAACCCAAGTTGAGACTAAGTCTGGGGGATCGGATAAAGGATTGAGTGGCTTGCAGAATGGGCAAGTGGATGTTGCCGCTGTCTCGCGACCGTTGAATCCCCAGGAAATCTCTCAGGGGTTAAAAGCTATCTCGATCGCCACCGATCCCGTTGCGATCGTCGTGGGAATTAATAATCCCTTCAAGGAAAGCCTAACGGCAGAGCAAGCGATCGGCATCTTCAATGGCAGCATCACAAATTGGTCCCAAGTCGGCGGCGCAAACGGTAAAATTCGCATTATCAATCGTCCAGAAGTCAGCGGGACGCGACAAGTGTTTCAGGACTTAGTGCTGAAGGGCAAAGGGTTTGGGACAGGACCTAATTTTGTCACCCTTCAAGAAGATGCCACAACGCCATTACTGCGGGCCTTAGAATCCGACGGAATTGGCTATGCCACCTACACCCAAGTCTTTGAACAAAAAACGGTCCGAGTCCTATCCATCAATTCCCTATCTCCCTTACAAAACGGTTATCCCTACGGACGATCGCTCCTCTACGTCTACAAAGATCCCCCATCAACCGCCGTCAAAGCCTTCCTAGGCTATGGCTTATCGCCAGACGGCCAAAAGGCCCTGCGATCGGATTAGTTCGATAATTGAGGGCTGAGCTGAGCTTGAGGGCTGAGCGGAGTCGAAGCCCGGTGCTATAACTCATTGAGCGTTTTATTTATGACCGATCGATTAACCGAATCCCAACTCAGTCAAGTCATTGCCGAAGTCCAGCGCCTTTCCGATCGGCGAGATCAAGAGCTAGACGAGGCTCAAATGCAAAAAATCCTCACGGAACTCAGCCTTCCTCCCGAGTTATTGGATGAAGCGGTGATCCAAGTGCGGCGGCGGAAAGCTCTAGAAAACCAAGAGCGGCGAAACCGATTGATCACGGCTGGTGTCGGTGCGCTCATCGTCTCCATCATTGGCGGCGTCTTGTTTTTCCAGCACCAATGGCAACAAAAACTCGATCGCGTCACCGCTCAGCAATCCCGCATTACCCTTCCCCGTGATGACGGCAGCGATCGTCAAACCATTACCCGTCAAAACACCTCGGAAATCAACTATCGAGTTGTGTTGAAAGATGTTCCCATGGGTGAAAAGCTTTCTCTGTCCTGCGATTGGGTTAACCCCAGTAACCAAACCGTCAAACAAAATCGCTACGAAACCCAGCCCATTACCACCCCCGAATGGCAAACGGTTTGTCGTCATCAGATCAATCCCAATAGTCCTACAGGAACTTGGAAAGTGAAGATGTTGCTGGGCGATCGGACGATTTCCGATCGAAGCTTTGAGGTCAAATAACAATGGAGAGAATCGGACAGATTTATCCACTGGATCAGGCACCCCATTTTATCGGTTATTGGGGTGTTGATAAGGAGGTAGAAGCCTGGATTCGATCCATCCCGACGGCATCAGCAGTTCCGGTGAAACACATTGCGATCGCAGCGGCTTATGGCATTACCAATCGCGATCGGGCGGATGCATGGGTGGAGATAACGGGAGATTGCTTAATCCTGGGGCGGGAAGCCTTTGGGCGGGTTCCACTGTATTGGATGCGACAAGATAAAACCATTTGGTTTGCGTCGCAGTTACAGTTGCTGTTGCCATTGCAAAGAAATACCGTCAGTATTCCTGCGGTCTATGGCTATAGTTGTTTTTCCTATGTGCCGAATCCGTTGACTCCTGTGGAGGGAATTTTTACGATTCCAGCGGGAACGGAGCAGGTTTGGCAAGGGCAGGATGAAAGTTTACAACCGCGATCGGTGCGACTGAATCAATGGCAAGAAGCAGATGAGTTAATCACAGATGAAACGCTAGCCGTGTCGGAATTGAAACGGTTATTGAAGAAGTCGATCGATATCAAAACTACCGATTTGTCGTCATCTGAACCGATCGGCGTTTTGCTTTCCGGGGGATTGGATTCTTCAGTGGTGGCGGCGTTGCTGGTGCAGGCGGGGCTGAAGGTGCGAGGCTATACGCTGGATTTTGGCGATGCGGTGAATTCAGAAGTCCCCTACGCAGAACAGGTCGCCCACCATCTCAATATTCCCCTCGTCAAAGTCGATGCCAGCGCAAAACGAGTTAAACAAGCCTTAATCTCGACCGTGAAGGCATTGGATTTACCCTTTGGGGATGGAGTGACGGTACCGCTATATTTGCTTTGTCAGGCGGCCAGTCAGGACGTGCAGGTGATCTTTAATGGGGAGGGCGGGGACCAATTGTTTGCGGGATGGACGAATAAGCCGTTGATTGCGTCGGGGGTGTACCGATCGCTCCAGCCCGAGTCAAATTCACCCCTGGACGAGTTCACCGAAGCCTATCTCCGCACCTTTCACCGTCTCTGGGGGTATGAATCGCAGGTGTATTTGCCAGCAATCTATGACCAAATCCGATCGCTTCAACCCGCTGACTGGCTTCAGGACGCGCTCGATCCTACCCACACCACCGATCTTCTTCAACGTCTACGACGGGCAACCTTAATGCTAAAAGGCGCACAAAACATTCATCCTCGGGCGACGGCGATCGGCTGGGCACATGGGTTACAGGTGCGATCGCCGTTTTGCGATCGGGACCTCGCCGACTGGACTTTTCGGCTCTCGGGAGCGCTGACGCTACAAGGCTCCTGCGAAAAATACATTCTTAAACGAGCGGTGGAAGACTGGCTTCCTGAGGAGATTGTTTGGCGAGAAAAACGGGGAATGGGCGTTCCCTTAACCTTGCGATGTTTTAATAATTGGTGGTCGTCTTTGGGCGATTGGCTTAATCCCGCGAAACTCCGGGCTGAGGGCCTTTTAAAGCCGGATATCGCCGAGCAAATTGTGGCTGGGCGATTGGGGGCGCACATTCAAGGTCGTCGCATTGGGGAAACCCTGTGGTTGCTGATGATGTGGGAGCTATGGCGATCGGAAGTCCTCGGATCAGAGGCCGTCAAACCTAGTTGGGATCATCCGTTTTGGATGCCCAAAGCCATTTGGAGTTACCGTCGGAGGTGGCAAGAATGAATGTAGATCTTGCAACAGCATTGTTAGAAAAATACGGGTCGCCATTATATGTCTATGATGGCGATCGATTGCGCGATACGATTCGCCACATTACCCAATCCGTTCCCTATCCCCATACCCAATTTCGATTTGCCAGCGTTACTAATGGCAATGTTGCTCTGTTGCAAATCTTTCGATCGATCGGTTGGGGACTGCACGCGAACACGCCAGGAGACATCTATCTCGGACTCCAAGCCGGATTCTCTCCAGACCAAATCGTCTATAGCGGCAGCAATCTCGATCGGTCTGAAATGGAGCAGGTTTTAAATTGGGGAATCACCACGCTGAATCTCGATAGTTTGGCGCAATTGGAATTGTTGTGTGATGTGTACCAAACCGTTGGCCGAACCGCCCCCCAGCCCCCAATTCTGGGGGAGCCGGACAATTTGCACCTCGGCTTCCGGCTCAATCTTCCCGAACTCACGGGCGACAGTCGCATTGGGGTGCGTCCTGAGGAGTTTCCTGCAGCCGTGACGATCGCTGCTGCCGCCGGACTCAAAATCACCGGACTCCACTTCTATCGCGGCACCGGAACCAATGCAACGCAAGCCTTCACCCAAGTCATCGATAAAGTTTTAGAAACCGCTAGCCTGTTACCGGATTGGCAATACTTGGACTTCGGTGGCGGGTTTGGCTATCCCTATAAGCATGGCGGCGTGGCGTTTGATTGGGAATGGTTCGGGCGAGAATTGACCGATCGCTTTGAAAAACAAACTAAAAAAATTAATCTGGTCATCGAACCGGGACGAGCGGCGATCGCAGGTTGTGCAACACTCCTCGCGAAAGTGATTTCCGTCAAATGGCAAGACGAAATTCAGGTTGTCGGTGTCGATACCACGGTGGCAAACCTTTCGGTACCTTCGGTCCACGGCGGCTACCGAGAAATCGAAGTTTTAACGACTCAAGATTCAATCACTCATCCTACTAATGTATGCGGGAACACAACCTATTCCCGTGATTATCTCGGCAAAAATTGTCAGTTGCCTGCGCTCAAAATAGGCGATATTATTGCAATTCTGGATGTGGGAGCTTACGGGTATGCCATGTCGTCACATTTCCTTCATCGTCCGCGTCCACCGGAGGTTTTGCTTGAAAATGGAACCGATCGGCTGATTCGTCACCGAGAAGATTACAGCGTTTTGCTCAATCATCAGATCTTTGCTCCCTCAATCTAGAAACCCGCTATGAAGTGCATCAAATGTTATACCGATAATATCTTGACCGATCGCACGGCTAATAATGGTCGCTGTAAAAGCTGTAATCATCCCTTTGCCTTTGAACCCACTGCGATGACCAAGGTGAAGATCACCGATCCAAAATTTCAAAAAGCGATCGATGATTTATCAGCCAATAACACCCTCTTTTTTACCCAAACCCAGCTTGCTTACTTTCTCGATCGGCGATTAAAACAATCAATGGATAGCTTATATGGTTGTCTGGCTGCTTATCTGATACTCAGTATTTTCCTCTCCATTCCTGCAGTAATATTCGTAAATCAAGTGTTTACCATTCTTTCTATGAGTATCGGTACTCGAACTCAGGATGGATTTCCACAAGCTGTTGGGGCGCTTCTTATTCAGACGTTAGGCGTGACTGCAGCCTATTTCTCTGCAATATCCAATAAATCAAGTAACCGATCTCGCTTAGTCAGCGCTAAAGCACTCCGAATCATCGGTCTATTTTTAATTTTTTTAGGGGGTGCGATAGTGATTCACCTTTTCCCCTCATTTTTTCTGTTTGCATGGACCGTATTACTGGGAGTGATAAGCATTTATCTCGGAAATTTTCAACTGAGCCAACCGTCGATCAGTCAAAAATTCTTATTCTTAGTTTCTGATTTGAATGGCTGGCTAGACTCATGGAAAAAAGCGAATGGGACAATCCCAAAACTCCTCTCATCGCCTCGTTTAGCCGCTGCTAGTGCCAGTATTAATCCTGATGTAAGTGCTTATAGCTTCGATCGTCTCGTCGTCTGCGATCGCGCTGAAATCGCCCAACTCCTCATTGCCAACAACTTCCACTTTGAGAATAACTGCGCCGTTTTAAGTGTCACTGGATACCCTGAAAGTATTTTTGATACCACCATGCAAATGCTTTATCGAAATCCCAATCTCAAAGTTTTTGTGGTGCATGATTGTAGTCCTAAGGGAATGGGGTTAGTGCAGAAGCTGCAATCTAGCGATCGATGGTTTAAAAATCGAAATGTCCTAATCATTGATATCGGTTTAACCCCTCGCCAAGTCGCATCTGCAAGAGGAATCTTTATCCAAACCTCCGAGGCATCTGCAAAAGAAGCCAAACAAGCGAATCGATCGCAATGGCAAGGACTCGCCCCCGACGAAATCAAATGGTTACAAGCTGGAAATTATGTCGAACTTGAATCATTTACTCCTCAACGCCTGATTCAAGTGATCAATCAGAGCATTGCTGGAAATCGAGATCTATCTGACAGCGGTGGCTATGCAGGAGATGGCGGTTTTATTTCGAGTTCCGATAGCTTTGGTTAATTTCAGATCCTGACACGCTAAACTCTCTGAGAATTCATCATGAAATGCATCAAATGTGGCACCGACAATATTTTGACCGATCGCACCACTAACAGTGGTCGTTGTAAAACCTGTAATCATCCCTTCGTCTTTGAACCTACGACAATGGCCGGGGTAAAAGTTACTGATCCAAGATTTAAAAAAGCGATCGATGATATCTCTGCAAACAATACTCTCTTTTTCACACAAACTCAGCTTGCTTACTTTTTAGATAGTCGATTACGACGATCGAATAGTTCGACGCAGATGGGCTGTCTTTATATCTTTATGAATGTTTGGTTTACAGGGTTTTTTGGTGGAATGTCTTACAGTTTTTTAGGTAACTCGATCGCGCTAATGGGAATTCCAACGCCACCTGGATTCTACGCACTGGCTGCAAACTTAGTCTTTCAATTTTTAACGCTTTCAAGTCTCTATTCTCAGTCTAAATCTAAAAAAGTAGATAGTCGATCGCGTCGCTGGAGTCTTAAATATCTGCAGTTAATTGGAAAACTAGTTTTAGGCATTGGCAGTGTTTTAACAGTATTCTTTATTCCATCATTTTTACTATTTTCTATGGTTGTGGTGATGGGTGTTGGCGCAATTTACCTGGGTAATCGACAGCAAGCGCTTCCACCTGTGAATCAGGATTTTCTATTTTCAAAGCTAGATTTCCAAGGTTGGATTTTACGCTGGAAAGCAACCAATCAATCCATTCCAAAACTACTCGAACCCCCCATCGAACAGTTGCCCATGGCTGCTGTTAGCTCGGATGTGTCGGCCTATAGCTTCGATCGGCTGGTTGTCTGCGATCGCGCTGACATTGCCCAACTTCTGATTGCCAATAACTTCCACTTTGAAAATAATTGCGCTGTTTTAAGCATCACTGGATATCCTAAGAATATCTTTGATACCACCATGGAAATGCTACATCGCAACCCTAATCTCAAAGTTTTTGTGGTGCATGATTGTAGTCCTAAGGGTATGGGATTAGTGCAGCGGTTGCAGTCTAGCGATCGATGGTTTAAAGGTCGAAATGCATTGATTGTTGATATTGGTCTGACACCCCGTCAAGTCCTTGCTGCGAAAAACATTTTTATTCAGACTTCAGAGGCTTCGGCTAGAGAGGCTCAACAGGTGGATCGATCGCAATGGCAAGGACTCGCGACCGAAGAAATCAAATGGTTAGAAGCTGGAAATTATGTCGAACTTGAATCATTCACTCCTCAACGACTGATTCAAGTGATCAATCAGAGCATTGCTGGAAATCGAGATCTATCTGACAGCGGTGGCTATGCAGGAGATGGCAGTTTTATTTCGAGTTCCGATAGCTTTGGTTAATTTCAGATCCTGACACACTAAATCCTCTGGGAATCCATTATGAAATGTATTAAATGTGGCACTGATAATATTTTGACCGATCGCACTACTAACAGCGGTCGATGTAAAAGCTGTAATCACCCCTTCGCCTTTGAACCCACTACGATGACTGGGGTAAAGATCACTGATCCACAATTTAAAAAGGCGATCGACGAAGTCTCTTCAAACAATACTTTATTTTTCACCCCAACTCAATTGGCATACTTTCTAGACAGTCGGGTCAGGCGAGCTTCTGTTAAGTCCATACTCAGCTCTGCTCCTATACTGTGTCTGTTTTTCAATATATTTGGAACTATTTTTGGAGTAGGCATAACAGCAGTTGTTCTTCGAGTGATTTCTATAATAACAGGCAAAATAATTCCTGATGAGTGGTCATTGATTATTGCAAATTTATTTATTCAGGGATGGACAATATTTTGGTTATTTGAAAATATAACTTCTAGTAAATTTGATAACCGAGGACGACGAAAACTGGCCCAATACCTCAAGATACTGGGATATATAATACTATTCGTCGGAACATTGGTATCTATCGCTATTGTCCAGTCATTTTTCCTCTTCTTCGTCGTAGTGTGTATGGGAATAGGAGCCATTTATTTGAGTGCTCTTCGATCGTCTCAACCAACCAGTAGCCAAGAATTTCTATTTAAAAATAGTGAGTTTCAAGATTGGCTAAAGCGTTGGCAAGTGGTCAATCAGGAAATGCCAAAGCTTCTTCCATCTCCGCGTCAGCAGTTGTCGGGTACGATGGTTAATCCCGATGTGACCGCCTATAGCTTCGATCGGCTCGTCGTCTGCGATCGAGCCGAAATCGCCCAACTTCTGATTAGTAATAATTTCCACTTTGAAAACAACTGTGCAGTTTTAAGCATCACTGGATACCCTGAAAGTATCTTTGACACCACGATGCAAATGCTTCATCGAAATCCCAATCTCAAAGTTTTTGTGCTGCATGATTGTAGTCCGAAGGGGATGGGATTAGTGCAGAGATTGCAGTCTAGCGATCGATGGTTTAAAAATCGAAATGTTTTAATCATTGATATCGGCCTAACGCCTCGGCAAGTTCTTTCTGCAAAAGGAATCTTTATCCAAACATCAGAAGCTTCTGCAAAAGAAGCTTCGCAAACCAATCGATCGCAATGGCAAGGACTCGCCCCTAATGAAATCAAATGGTTAGAAGCTGGAAATTATGTCGAACTCGAATCCTTTACCCCACAACGACTGATTCAAATTATCAATCGTGGTATTGCCGGAAGTCGGGATCTATCCTACGACGATGGCTATTCGGGAAGTGATGGTTTTATTTCGAGTTCCGATAGCTTTGGTTAACTTAATGATTGCCCCTGAGCCAAATTTCTAAACTCGTGAGTAACCAGAGTTTCACACCATAGCGTCCCCAGACATCCCCACGATAGTTCAACCACTCCCGAATCACGTCTTGATTAATATAAGGTGCGATCGCCGCTTTCTTATCGAGCAAAAGCGATCGTGCTTCCCGATTCCAATACTCTCGAAACCCGAGTTGCACAGGCACCATCATGCCGCTCTTCGGTCGGTTAATAATCGCATCCGGCAACAGATCCGCCACTGCGGCTTTAAGAACTGCCTTCTCCTCCACCCCCGACAGCTTGTACTCCGGCGGAATCTCCATACTCAAATCCACCACCCGCTGATCAAACAACGGCGATCGGCCCTCCACTCCCGCCGCAAACGTTAAATTATTCACCTTCGTTAAAATCTGATCGGCCCCTTTGAAATTAATATTCAACGCCATCAAACGGTTAAGATAGCTGCGATCGGAATTCAAATCCGCCGAAAACACCCAAGGCTGAGACTCAATAGCCGCCCAAATTTTAGGCTTTAAAAGCTGGGGTAAATCCGTCGCACATTTTTGATAGGAAATCAAATAAGCCTGCAAACTATCCTGCTGCGTCACCGCCCCATACAATCTATTAATCAACATCGGCTGATTCTTCGGTCCCCCAAAGCAAGGATCCCCGCCCTCGCCATTCAGAATCACGTTCACATCTTGTTTCGCTAACTGTCCCAGTAACAAGTTCGGCACCGTCAGCGGATCACCGATCGGATCATCCAATGCCGCCATCGTCTCCGGCAATCGGTCCCACATCTCTTGAAACTTAATTTCTAAAATATGATGTTGAGTTTGGCAATGTTGGGCGACCAAACTTGAAAACTCTAACTCGTGGGGAGTCCGATCGCCGAAATGAATCGAATAAGTATGCACAGGTGCCGCGTGAAACTTCGCAACTAGTGCTGTAATGCAACTTGAATCCAAACCACCCGAAAGAAACACTCCGACAGGCTCACCCTCCTTTGGCAATGCCTCTTTCACCACTTGATCTAATAAGCGTCGCAACCGATCGCCATGCCATTCCAGCGATTGGTCCGCCGCAATAATCTGCTCCTGCAATTCCCAATACACCTGCATCGTGCCATCCGGCTGCATCACCTTCCCCGGTCGCACCTCCCGCACACCCTCCCACATCGTCCGATCGCCCGGTACAAACGAACAACACAGATAATCCCGCAACGCAACCAAATCCACTGTGCGCGAATGGTACGGTAACAACGATCGCAACTGCGGCGCAATCCACCTCGTCGCCCCTTGAGTCGTGTAATATAGTGTCCGCGCCCCCGCCCGATCGCGCCCAAACCAAAGCTGCTGCTGCTCCCGATCCCACACCACCAGATTCGCCATCCCAATCAATAATGGCCAGGTTTCAATGCCATATTTTTCCCATAGATGGGCTACGAGGTCTAAATCATTATCTGGCTTGGGTAAAGCGCTTCCCAGCATCTCCCACAACGCCCCAGGCTGGCTCAACCACACCTCCCCCACGACGACAAATCGCTCTGAAGGACTGAGCCGCCAAGATGAAGATCCACTGGGGTTGATAATTGCAAACTGCCGATCGTGCCATGTGGGCATTTCTGAAAGATGCTCTAGATTGCCCCAAGCGACTCGCCAAGTGGTTTGAGGAGTGATAGGTGATATATCAATATTCGCTTGTTTTCGAGCTGACAGCCACGATCGAAATGCCATTGGACTCACTTCCGTAGAGCAATACGTTCCCTTTCTATCATCGCACAAGCGGTCTGAATGAATCAGAAATAGTGGGCGATGCGATCGGGTCAAAGAATTCTATCAAGTTGCATCGGTCTGACAAATTTTAAACTGTTCTTTGGTCTGTGGGTAGAGTGCGAAATACTCTTCAAGGTGTTGACATCCCTTTTTGAGTAACGAGTCTAATTTTAAATTCCACACATGAATCCGGATCCCATCCGTGGCCACGATCGCGGTCCCATCATGGTTAAACATCAGCGCATTATTGATAGAGCCACCCAGATCGGCACTATAAATCAGCCGTCCATCGGATTGCCAAACATACAGGCCACCATCCTGTGATTTGGAGGCTAGAAGATCGCCCGTAGGATTGAGAATGGTAGCGGTCCCCTGTCCTGTAAAACCTGTACGATCGAACGATCGAACTTGCTGTCCAGCTCGGTTCCAAAGCGTAACGCGATGATCCCGCGAGATAATTCCAAAGAACTGGCCATTTGAGGATTCAGGATTTTCTGATAGATAGGAATTCATCGTTACTTTTTGGAAGTTTGTCCCATCAGGTTTATATAGAACCAGTTCATTATTTTCTCCTATCTCCATTGAATAACCATTTATAAAGGTAGTTGTCCAGGAGTTATTAAGCTGCTGCTTAAATAGAACTTTCTTGGTTTTAAGATGGAGATTATGATGAAAGATAGGCTGATTTTTTGAACTCTCGGGGGTTTGGATATTAGGTGTCGAAATAAATTCATGATTAGAAGTAAAATGAATCTGTTGGGTTTGAGTCAGTGTCTGGAGTCGTTGGCCCTTGATGTCGTAGATTTCGATCGTCTCGTCCACACCCGCTTCACCTGCGATCGCTACTGTCTTACCATCAGGACTCACAGTAAAAAAGTCCCATTCCAGCTTAACAGGCATGGTTTTGATTAAAGTTCCATTTAATTGTCGAATCTGGAGTACTTTCTGATTTTTTGAAATTATAAAAAGATGGTTCCCCGAGGCATCGATCTTTATTGATGGCGTTTTTAAAGCAGACTCAAATTTCTGTAGAACACGGCCTTCTAAATCCTGAATAGTAATCTGTCCATTATTTCGACTATAGATCAAGAGATCCTGCTGAGGATGGAGAATCACTTGATTAATTCTGAGATCGGCTTGAATAGCTTCTGCTGGCTGTACTCGCTCTGTCATTGGTTTGTACTTCAGGTTCCAAGCCTGAGGCGGTTTTTCGACCTCGGTGAACCAGTCAATGGCAGGTTCGTAATATCCTTGAGCGGTTTGATTGAAAGCAGGGGCGAGAAGACCTTGAGAATCAGTCTTCCAGAGGCTAATCTCAGTATTGGATAAAATGGCCATAAAATGACGATCGGGACTATAGGAAAAATCCTGAATTGCAAACTGACTGGGCATAATAGATGAGATAAGTAGCCCTTCAGAATTCCAAATATTTAAGGTATTAGACTCCGCAGAGACATAGCGTTGATCCGAATGAAAGTAAGCATGACGAAGGATTGTATTCGAGGATAGCGTAATTTTAGGATAGCGCTTTAGTAAATTCCCTGTAATGATATCTATCACTTCAGGCTGGTTTTGATCATTGCGGAAAACAATTGCATCTCGATCGGCAACAAATGAGAAAAAACGAACGAATTCTTGTTGAGGCTTTCGATCGCTGATGGGATACGATCGAAGTAGGTTGCCTTGAATGTCGAGACTCAGCACAAGCCCTCGTTGTGTTACTCCGATTAAGGATTTGCCATCGTTACTGTAGACAAGTCGTCGCAATTTCTCACGCGGTGGAGTGGGGGCTGAAAACTGATGGATTATTTGCCCGCTCTGAGACTCCAAGATAGAAACTTGATTGTCTAAATTCAGCGCTACGATTTGGTTTTTAGATGGATGATAATCCACGTAAAGAATGGGATGGGATGGCTTTTTGGGGTCTTGAGATGGATGGAGGGTAAACTGCTTTAGTCGTTGTCCCTGAAGATTCCAAAGGGTTAGAGTTCCCTCAAAATCACCTGTGACGATCGTTTTCCCATCCGCACTAAAGTCAATATTAGAGGTTCCTTCACTCACCTTCCATCGATTGCGCTGCTGTATCCGCCCTAATACATCCTGAAGGGCAAAGATCGGAGCATAGGTCGGCGGCTGAGCATGGCTTTTGGTGTCCATGATTTGCTTTAGTTTTGTCGCATTTTGGAGTGCTGTAAGTAAATCAGGAATTTGGGTGGCATCCGATCGGGACTGAAGTAATCGATCGGCGGCCTGCTCCATGGCCTGTATCTCCGATCGGGACTCTAGTACTTGATTTGAATGGCGGAAGGAGAGGTAAACGGCGATCGTGCTGCCCAAGGAGATAGTAAGAATTCCTAATCCAATCATCAACCATTGTTTGGTTTGATGTTGCACATTTGTGAGCCGTTGTCTGGCATCAGATTCCTGGGCTGTGGCTTGGATTGTTTTGGATTGAGCCAATTCGAGTTGTTGGGCTTGACTGGCAGAGAGATATTGATAGTCAATTTGACTGAGACTGAGTCCTTCGGCCCAGTTCAGGGCTGTCTGTAAGGCGTGAACGGGCAGTAAATACTGTGTCTGACGGTTTCCCAATTCCCAGGCTGACAATTCTGCACCATAGGGTCGAATTTGTCGAAGGACTTGCTTTGTCCAGGTCTGATCAAAAATGCTGCGGTAAATTCGATTGTAAATGAAGACTTTGTTTTGCCGTTTAATCACCAGGCCAGACAGCCGAAATTGCATTAATTCAGGGCAATCCTCGATCGTCATTTCCCCCTGATTTAAAAGCTGTTGATATAGTCCCAAGGCCCATACTGTAAAGGTTGAGTGATTTAAAATTCGATCGCGAATGGTTTGAAAATGCTGTTGACGATCGTGGGTCATCCAGGATTGAATGATCTGCTGTCGAACTAGGGTTTCTACGGTTTGGATTTCTAGCCCGAAGGCGATCGACTGTTCTGTGCTATTGAGAGATTGGTACAGCACCTGACAAACCCATTGCGTGAGAAAAGGCTGCCCACCCGTCCAGTCTAAAATAGCGGCCATGACCGCAGTCGGACGATCGGACCAGCGCGAAAATCCAATCTCCAAGGGCTTAGCTTCTTCGAGTGTAAAACCTGTTAATTCGATCGATCGGCTTTCAATATTCCAGGGCGTGACGCTTTGATCATCAATCAAGTCAACGGGAGTCGCTACGCCAAACAATGCAAAGTTTAATCGCTGAAACTCAGGTTTATCCGATCGTTTACTATAGCAAGATCGCAAAAAGGCAAAGAAATCATCTTTGAACTCTAAGTTCAGAATCGTATCCACCTCATCAATGAAGATCACGATCGTCTCCTCAATCTGCCGCAGGAGAACCTCTTCGACAAACTTATTCAACCGCAAAAAAGGATGAAACAATTCATGCTGTTGCCACCAAGCGGACAGATCAATTGTAAGATTCAAAGCATTGGCTAAATGACTGACAAATCCACCATAAAATTCATCTGCCGTCACCCCCTGCACACAAAGTTCTCGCATTTCAAAGGCAATACAGCGATATCCATCCGATCGTAAGCGCGACATGGTCCGCACGCGCAAGCTGGACTTTCCCATTTGTCGGGAATTGAGGACATAGCAAAACAAGCCTGATTTCAGGCCCGAATACAAGTCTCCATCGGCTTGACGCGGAACATAAGTGCTAGAGGTCTCCTGTAAGCTACCCCCGACTTGGTAGGGCTGAAGCGAAATCATCCTCGACCTCCCAATCGCTCCCCAAAATACTGCTCATACAAGCGATAGCAAAATGTGGCCTGCTGCAATCCGGCAACTTGGGTTAATGCGATCACTCCCACATCGAATAATTTGACCGCTAATTCAATTTGATCTCCTGTTCTTAAGATTAATGGCTGCTGAAGCAATTGTACTAAAAAGTCTTGCAGTGCAGGTTGAGATTGAATGAGGTGCCATTGTCGCTCTAGATGGCTGCGATAAATGCTATTGGGGGCGGTTGCGTTATTTATTAGCTGCATTAAGGTACAGGAAGACTGGACGATCGATCGCAACGCCTGCGTAATCAAATAGGGCTGTCCACCGACCAGATCCATCAATCGATCGACGCTCTCATCAGTCCAATTTAAGCCATAGGCTTGGACGAGTTGTACAACTTGAGACCGATCGAAGTCCTGTAAACAAAACTCAACGCCCGCATTGAAGGGGGATTGATTAATATCAAGCTGAGTATAGATTTCAGTATATAAAACCATAAACCGAACAAAACCCCAGATAGGTTTTGTTTTTGCATCTTCATGCCACGTCCGCAGCATTCCGAGGAATTCTCCAGCAATCGCGGGATAGGCGAAGATGCGATCGAGTTCATCAATGGCAATCACTAGGGGTAAATTAGTGGCTGAATCCGTCGTTAAGACATTCTTTTCTAAAAAAGTTCGGCATTTAATTTTGCTATTACCCAGACTCGTTTTCCAATGGGTTTCGATCGGAATCGTCAGCCCCACCGCCTGGGAAATGACCTCTAGAAACCAAACTAAAAATCGATCGAGACTGGCAAAATCATCCCCCACGGCATCGCGTAGATTAATCATCACAGTCCGGTATTGCTGCTGTTCGGCATAGTGCAAGACCTTTGACATGAGGGTGGTTTTGCCGCATTGTAGGGGTGCTTTAAGCCGTAGTAGCGCACCCGATCGGCCAATCTCACTGTAACAGCAAGATTCTAAAGGCGGACGATCGATATAGGGGACGGCATTGGGCATCGGGGTATCAGATGCAGAGGGGCTAGCTGACCGCGTTGGGTTTGCGAGTTTGCGGCGATCGTTTTTTTGGATATGCCGAAGTAATGCAGGTCGGAAATTGGATTTCTTAACGTCTTCATTGAGCACTTGTCCGAGCATTTGCCACAGTCTGCCACCGACTTCACTGACATACTTCACCGTCAAATAGGATTCTGTGGCGATCGCATCATAGGTTTTCCCCCGCCAAGCCCCCTGCAAGACCTGAAGTTCAACATCACTCAAATGACGCTGATGCACCACCACAAACCATTCATCGACCCATTCGCAGATCTGCCGATCGGAGTGATCTGTTTCAGAAAGAGAAACCTGGGACATAGCATCAAGAAAAACGTCTAGATTAGGGGCAAATTTAAGGCCGAGTTGAAGACCGAGTTCTATGGTTTTACCACAGAACGATCGAGACCTCTCTCAACAACCGGAGAAAACCAGAATTTTTCTGGCTGACGAAACTATGGTCATCCTTTGATACTAGATGAAATGAATGCTCCTGTATGGTTTCCTATGAAATTAGTATTGATAGCTTTAGCTCTATGCACCCTACCCTTATCATCTCGCGTGATGGCAACTCCTGCTCGCCCAGCGCCACCGATCATCAATCTCCAGCAGTCCTGTCCGGTTGGAGATAGTTTCATGCGTCAGGTGGCGATCCAGCATCTGATCGCCCTAGGAGATGAACAGATTCAGAATGGATTTCCAGATGCTGGCCTGTTGCAACTCGATCGGGCATTGCGTCTCACTGCAAAATCTAAATCACCAGAAATGGCGCAAATCACCTTGAGTACTCTGATGCCTCAGCCACTATGGACAGCGGCTGTCAGCCCTCAGCGTTCCGATCGGACCCGACGTCTCGAACAACTGACACAACTGGCTAATCAATATCAATTGCTCAATCCAATCAT
Organism: Synechococcales cyanobacterium bin31.maxbin.ball.101; assembly: GCA_013298165.1. Taxonomy (GTDB): domain Bacteria; phylum Cyanobacteriota; class Cyanobacteriia; order Leptolyngbyales; family Leptolyngbyaceae; genus JAAFJU01. Next base: position 60,806 of record JAAFJU010000009.1, read on the forward strand.
CAAAGCACAGGCATTAATTAAAATTGCACAGGCGCATCAAGCCGCGAATGCAATGCCCATGGCATTAAAAACGATCGAACCTGTTCACGAATTGACCAAGAATTTAGACCCGCTCGATTCTAATGGTCTTGCATTGCAATTGGACATCGCCGAACTTTATGCCGTTTTGCAGCCCGACCGATCGCGAAAAATCCTGAATCAAGTGATAGAAAGACTCGAACCACTCGAATCCAAGACCTCACCCGACGATCGACATTTTGTCCTGAATCCTCGCTATGATTCGATCGTTCGGATCTATGGACTCCTCGGTCAGCCGGACCTTGCGGAGAGCTTTGCAAAGCGAGTGACCTTGTCATCGAATGTACCCGCCAATGAACTATCAGCGTTTGAGATGCAAACTAGACTTAAGCCTCAAGTCAGTCTTGCAATCGCCTACGCTAATGCCAAACAGCAGGCAAAAGCAAATCAGATCCTGACTAAAATTTTAAACAGCACAGAGGACGCATCAGTCTTAATTGATGTCCTGCTCCAGTATGCAAAAGCTGGACAATGGACTGCCGCAACTCAGGCTACAGGCTTACTCAAAAATCCTCAAACCAAATTCCGAGCCAGACTGGATTTAGGGGTGCTGGCGGATCAGCAGGGGAAACCCGATCGGGCGATCGAACTCGGTAAATTAGCTGCAAAACATGCTGGAGAAGCGGGTAGTTTTTCTGTGGGGCGTGATGACGTCATTCAATGGTTAGGCTTATGGCTGTCCTCTGAATTCAGCACCAATGCGCTACTCCCCGTCTTTGAGAACCTAGAACTCTATGTCTACGATGACTTAGTGGACAGCCTTCTTAGAGGAGCCGTCAAACAGAAGCAAGAATCTGTACTTAAACAAGCTTTAGTCTGGGCTGATCAAAAAGCGCAACCTAATTCACCCCATGAAGCCATTATGATCTATGCCGATCGCAATCAGCCTGATGCCGCTATTCGATCGGCCTTGCGCGCGAAAAATCCCTATGGTCAATTGGCGGCGTTAGCGTCCTACTATCAAAGGATGCAACAACCCAGCAATATTGCAAAAGTCAAGCAAGCTGCTTCATCTCGTCTAGCGGTTGAGACCTTTGGAGACGTGAAGCAAATCACGGAAGTGGGTATAGCGATGAGTGCGATCGAAGCCGCTTCTGGAAAGCTCCCCGCTGCTAGAATCTCTGTCAGACAAGCCCTTCAAAATGCCAAAAAGAAACTCTCAAAGGATGCCTATTTTGTCCTAACCCGAGAGCTAGCCAATCAGCTTTTGTTCTATGGTCAACCTGAGTTAATGACGCTCGTTATTGCAGAAATTCCTAGAGAGCGACAAGCAGTGGTCCAGGAACTTTTACAAATGGGACAGACCTTTAGTGGACAGTTTTCTTTGAGGCATTCTTCGATCGATTCTGTCCTGCGAGGTCTTGTCTCCAGCATGAATTTAGAACCTGAAACATCGATAGAGACCTTGACTAATATGGCTGATTTACAAATTAGAAAAAATCAGTTGAATGAGGCTAAACAAACTCTTAGAGTTGCAATAGATCTAATTTCTAAACTAACTCCAGAAGCCAGGAACTCTCGAAGCCCAATGCTCGTCCATTCAATTATGAAAGTCAATCAACCAGACTTATTTCCACCTGTCATCGCCTCAATTTCTAACAGCGATATTCGTCAAATGATGCAACTACTTGCAGGATGTTCATTATGAAAAAATCATTGCTCCCGATCGCTCTTTCTGTCCTTCTAATCCCTCTATCAGTCGCTTATTCAAGCTCGATCGCCACCGCGTTACCCTCTCAGATTTTAGCGTCTTCCATACCATCATCGCTGAATCAAAAACAGCAACTGATTGTCCAAGCAGCCAATCTTGAGGTGATGGAAGCAACGGAATCTTCACTATACAGGCAGGACTCTCCTAGGATTCAGTATATCAAGAGTCAGCAGAGAATTGTCGCTCAGAAACTCAGAAAAATTGATCCAACAGATCATAGCAAACAAATCAGGCTCGTCAGAAACCAAATCGTTAAGCAAGAAATTAATTCACTGGAAAAACAGATTAAAACACGATCGCTAAAGTTTTCTAAAAACTCTCCGCAGATCATGGTTTTAAAAGATCAAATTGCAAATCTCCGCAAACTAATCTCTTAAAAATTTCTGGAATCAGAACCCGATTTGTTGAACCGGACTTCGACTCCGCTCAGTCCTCAATCTTTCAATCAGAACCTGATTTGTTGAACCAGACTAGTTCTTACGGACGTAAACTACGACTCCGCTCAATCCTCAAGCCGTGAATTTGGGGGGTGAGCGGAGTCGAACCCAAAACCCATCGCAAGCTTAATTATATGCTTCCAATTAATCCAAATCCAACAATTGATCAACGAGGTAAATTATGAATAATTCAAAAATTGCTCTATCTGGTTTAGTCCTGTCAGCAATGACAATGACTCTAGCCAGTCCCGCTCAAGCATCACTCTACCGATCGGCTAGTGGGAGTACTCAACTCGGAATCATCGAACGTAATGTCAGTGCTGAAAAGCATACAGGAAGTTATGTAACGGTGATGGGTGGCCAAACTTGGAATGGCAGCTTTAAAGCAATAGGTGAAGGAATCCTCGGCAGTTATCTTTACCAAGGAGAGTTTGAAGATTCGCCCGCTGGTAAACCCAACGTCAAATGTACGGGAACCATTCAAATGAGTCGAAGACCCTTGGGCCGATCGGCAACCATGTCCCTAGAAACAACCTGGAATGTAATGGGTGGAACACAGTGTCCTTCGATCGGTAAGATGTTTAAACTCACCTTGATCGAGTCATTGCCCAAGGCAAATGCAAAAGGCGATTACACAGAAGGCTGGGGACGCTGGAAAGTCACCTCCACAGATGGCAAACTCAACTGTCGAGCCACTCCCAATGGCAAGATTCTTCTCACCTTTCAAGGCACGGACACCATCACGATCGATGGTCGTGCAGGAGGGCCATTTACCCGTCTCAATGGCGATAGCTGGATGTATCTTGCCTATCCGCGCTACCCCGCCACTGACGCAGATTTCAAACCCTGCTATGTCCGTGCTAATTCGCAATATATTCAACCTCTCTCCATTGGATTTTAGCTGAAAACAAATCAAATAGAATTGGCTCAGAAAAGAGATCATAGTCAGAAAACGTTCAATTCCTTTCCATTAGGTCTCAATGATGAAACTGAAATCTCCTATTACGCTCCTATCCAGCGTCTTGCTATTCTCCTGCTCGATCGCCCCCCTCCAAGCCCAACAACAGCCTACGATCGCAGCCCCCTCATCTTCAAGCCATCCAATCCGCTATAATCCACCCAGTAAAGCGATCGTTGCTAAACGAATTCTCCAAGACGCTCAGAAAGACTGGCGGTTTTCAAAGACAGGTCGTGTCAGCAAAATCGAACCAACCAACTTACAGCAAACTCAGGGAGTTTTTTGGATTTCGGCATCCATTCCCACTTGGAAAATTACCTTAGACAGTGACGATCAACGATTAGTCTTCATCTCCAATGCCCATGGCACCATTCATCTGCTCGCCAGTCGGACCAATCCAAAACTGTCTAAACAAGTTCCTAAATCAGTCATTCAAGCGGTGCAACGATCGATCGCCAACAGCCTAAACCCTAATTACAAAAACGATCCCACTGCCCTTCACCCCTATCAAGTCCTGATTAAATCAGCCTCACGTCAACAATGGCCCGATGGTTGTCTCGGTCTTCCTAAACCAGGAGAACCTTGCACCTTTGCAACGGTGAGCGGTTGGCGCATTGTGGCAGAAGGGAAAACAGCACAATCATTGGCATTTCGAGTGGATGCCACAGGGCGACAGGTTCGTGCGGAGGTCCCATAATGGGTCTATAACCTACGATTGATCCGATCGTTTTTGCTTTCCGTTATGCAGTAGGCTCTTATAGGTTAATCCAGTCTATTGAAAATCCCTGGAGTCATGACGATCGTGGAAAATTTAACGAACAAAGTCGCTCTAGTCACGGGTGCATCGCGGGGCGTTGGGGCGGAGACCGCGAAGATTTTAGCAGGTCGGGGGGTGGATGTGGTGGTGAACTATCGCAGCAAGGGTTCACGGGCAGAGGACGTGGCCGATCGCGTTCGGCAGGCGGGGGCAACGTCGCTGCTGGCACAGGCGGATATCACGAGTGAAGCGGACGTCCGATCGATGTTGGCACAAGTCAAGGAACAATTTCAGAAATTGGATATTTTGGTTCTCAATGCCAGTGGGGGATTAGAAAAAGATAGGCCTCTAGATTATGCAATGAGCTTAAACCTCACGGCTCAGGCCCGATTGGCCGAGTTGGCACAGCCGCTGATGGCCCCTGGAAGCTGCATTGTGTTTGTCACCAGTCATCTGGCGCACTTCTATGGACAAAAGCCTGTGGGTGACTACTATGAACCTGTTGCAGCGAGTAAGAAAGCTGGAGAGGACGCATTACGATCGCGCCTTCCTGAATTATCAGCGGCTGGCATTCGACTAGTGGTGGTGAGTGGGGATTTGATTGAGGGGACGATTACGCCGAAGCTGATGGAGCGGGCCAATCCGGGATTTATTGAAGAGAGACGGGAGCAAGCGGGGACGTTGCCAACGGTGGAAGACTTTGCATTGGCGATCGTAGATGCTGCTCTGGATGACACCTTAGACTCTGGCGCAACGATTTTTATTGGTAGTACTGAATGGTAAACCCTATTAATCAATGGGCAACCAAACCTGAAACGAAGTTCGTCCAGGAACACTGGTGACATCGATCGTGCCTTGATGTTTATCAATGATTTTCTTTGAAATATCGAGTCCCAGTCCCGTCCCTTCGCCCATGGGTTTCGTTGTGAAAAATGGCGTAAAAATATTCGGCATGATTTCCGGCGGAATCCCACAGCCATTGTCGATGATTTCAACACAGACATGCCCTTTATTGTCCCGCTGAGTTTGAGAAATTGCGATCGTCATTTCTCCCTGATTATTCATAGCCTGAATGGCATTGTGAATGAGATTGGTCCAGACTTGATGCAGTTCATCGGGATAACAGGCGATCGGGGGGATTGATTCATACTGACGATTGAGTTGAATCCCATGCTTCAGAGCATGACCATAGAGGGTCAGGACTGTCTCCAGGCTATCCACAATAGACATGACAACCCGTTCACCACTCTGATCATATCGCGCATAATTTTTCAATGCAAAAACAATCTTTGAGGCCCGATCGACTGAGCTTTGAATGGTTTTTTGATGACTGCCTAGTCGTCCGAGATTATAGGCAACCTGGAGAATCTGATGGCGTTGTGGATGACGGAGGAGTGGAAAGAAATCCTGCACATCCTGGGACAGTTCCATATCCACCAGCGTATCCGCCACCTGACGGGCCTCTGAGATGCCTGCTGCTTCCAGTTGACGGGTGAGTTGTCGCATTTGATGCCGTTTTTCTCGACTGGTGAGTACCGTCTCAGACATGGGCTGATTCACCAACTCAAAAAAGAGAATTTGCTGATCGGATGTCAGAATTTTCCACATTTGAGGGAGGTTCTGTAGCGACATTTCCAAGGCTTGTCTCGAATTACCGCTGGCGGCCCGAATGACGCCCAGTGGGGTATTGACCTCATGGGCCACCCCTGCAACCAATTGGCCCAAGGCGGCCATTTTCTCAGATTGAATCAGTTCTTCCTGGGTGGTTTTTAAATGCTGTACGGTTTCTTGTAATTCGTATGTGCGTTGCTCAACTCGTTTTTCTAAGGTTTGATTGGCTTCGGCGAGTTTTTGAAATGAAGCTTGTAATTGCTCCGTCATACTTTGAAACGATCGGGCTAAATCACCGACTTCATCTTGACGATCGACTTGCAATTGTGTCTGCCATTCTCCTCGGGCCAAATTTCTGGCCGCTTGATTTAAGCTTAAAATTGGTCGAGTCAGCCAGCGCACAATCCAGGCACTGATCAATAATGCCATCATCCCAGCCCCGATCGACAGTCCGATCGTCGCTTGACGTTGCTCATTCACCTGCGCCATAAAATCATTTTCCGGCACCGCCACCACAATCAGCCAATCCAACCCTTTTCCATCGTTAAAGGGTTCTACTTTGACAAAGTAAGGTTGATTGTCGATCGTGAGCTGGAGTGATGTGGGCTGTTCGATCGCTTGTAGGGTGGAAAATTGGGTGCCAAGAGCCGCACTGGTTTGCTTCGTCACTTTATTTTGACTCTCTTGGACGTAGATCAAATCACGCTTCCCTGCCTTTTCAACAAAGGGCATCTCGCCCGTTGAAGTCGCAAGCAGTAATCCATTGCGTTGAATAATGAACGTCTGCCCAGTTTTACCAATTTTTAAATCATTTAGAAATCTCCCAATATGATCTAATCGTAATGCGGTAAACAAAACCCCTTGAACTTGACGCTGTTGATTATAAATCGGTTCTAAGGCACTAATTAAGAGCGTCGGCTCTAAAAACGATAAATAGGGTTCGCTCCAACTCGGTTTTCCAGCTTTCACGGCGGCTTGATAACTGGGTTCCTTCCGGACATCAAACTGTGGAACTGTTGTCGCTAAAGTGACCCGATCGCCTTCAGGAGTCGCAACATAGGATTGAAACTTAAAGTCATTTTCGGCTCCACTTTGATTAATCCGTAATTCACCACTGGACAGTTTTTCGCCTGTTCTGTAGCTGCCTTGTTCATTGCCGATCGAGGTGAAATTAATGTAGGGATAGATACGAACTTGTTGGATTAAAAACTTTTCCCAATCTGTTAGATCATCAGTTTTGATATAGCCTAACTGATGGGCTGTTGCTTTATTCGTGTTAATTTGGTGAGGGACTGAAACATATTCTCGTAAGTTATCCTGGACGCGCCGACTGACTTCCCCCATCAGTTGATCTGCTAAGACATTAATACTCTGCTGACCGCTACGAAAGGATAAATATCCCACTAATGCCAGCGCTGACAGCGGAATTACAAGTGGTAGGGTTAAAATAATTGGAAGTGACGATCGGCGAACGGTAGGAAGTTTCAGTGCCATTGACAATAACCACCCAAAAAGATTAGATGCAATCCTATATAGCTATTGAAGAAAATCTACGAGAATTACAATTCTTCGTATGAATTAAATTTTGTCTATTCAGGAAATTATACCTCAGTTTCTCTAAGAATCCCCTCTGAAATTAACTTGTGTATCCACTAGAAAATTGTAGAGACTGCTAATTGAAATTCAGTTATAGAGACGACCGATCGTGCCGTTCAATCTGGATGACTCTTTGCTAAAATATCTTCAACCCCAAATCAGCAGACCGCTATGCCTCGCCACTTCAATACCGCTGGTCCCTGCGACCCGGAAATTCACTACATGCTGTCCTCGATCCAGCGCCTACCTACCGTGATCGATTTGATCGAACAGCGGACTTACTTCATCATCCATGCCCCCCGTCAAATCGGCAAAACCACCGCCATGATGACTCTAGCCCAGGAGTTGACCCTGAGCGGAAGATATGTAGCAGTACTCGTCTCTGTTGAGGGTGGAAGTGCGCTGGGAGATGATTTAGGTGCGGCAGAGCGGGCTATTCTGCAATCTTGGTATGAGAATGGTGAAGATCGATTGCCGCCTGAACTCTCTCCCCCGAGTTGGCATGAGGGTGAAGCTGGTCAGAATATTCGATCGTACCTTCGCAGTTGGAGTCGATCGGCCAGTCGCCCCCTCATCATCTTCATTGATGAAATTGACTCGCTCCAAAATCAAGTCCTGATTAGCGTCCTGCGTCAACTGCGCGATGGTTATGCGAACCGTCCCAAATCGTTTCCACATTCCCTCGCCCTGATTGGGTTACGTGACGTGAGGGACTACAAGGTAGCCGCTGGTGGTAGCGATCGACTCGGTAGCAGCAGTCCCTTTAACATTAAAGTTGAATCGCTAACCTTACGGAACTTTAATGCTGAAGAAGTCGGTGAACTCTATGCGCAACATACCAGCGACACGGGCCAGATATTCAGCGACGAAGCTGTCGATCGGGCCTACTATCTCACCCAAGGTCAACCCTGGCTTGTTAATGCGATCGCTCGTCAATGTATTGAAGTGTTAGCCCGCGATCGGACGATTACCATCACTGCGGACCATATTGA
>JAAFJU010000289.1 GCA_013298165.1 Synechococcales cyanobacterium bin31.maxbin.ball.101
CTTTATGAACAGCAGTCATCACATTACTATCGTCCGCAAGATTAGCATTCATCCGAATCACAAATGGTAAACCGAGCTTTGCCACGATCTGTGGAGGCAAGGTCAAAGCCCCTGCAAAACCAGTATCTACGACACATTCGATTTGAACCCGTGACTGATTGGGTAGACATAAAATTAGCTTGATCTGTGCTTCAAGCCCAAAAACACTTCCTTGAATCACAGTACTGTTCTCGTTAAAGTTCCACCGACACTATAGACCGCATTGAATCCAATCCGTTCTGCCCACATTTCCGCTAGCGGACGCCTTGCCTTAAGCTGTGAGCTGATAACCAGCAAATCGTCACCAATCTCATAATCACCACTGTCCACATCGATCGCAACTAGTTTACCAATGTTTTCCACAGACTCTAACTGAGTCTGGATTTTGTAATAAAGAGCCTTACCAAGACGAGCTATATCTTCGCCGCTGTAAGAAGTTATGTGAGACATGATGATGATGACCTCTTCTAGATATTTTAGAGTTGAAACTGTTGCATTAACCAAGCTGTAGTCGTGGATTGATTTTCTTGACGACTTCGCTGAAGGGCTTGTTCTAGGATTTCTAATTTCAAACCGGGTAATACTCGTGATTCTTGAATGCGCCGGGTACTGCCATCGGGGCCGATCGAGAAGGCCAAGATTTGCATTGCTTTCACATTGACAATCCAATATTCTGGAATTTTTAAATCCTCATACTGTAACCGCTTCGTCCCCAGATCATCCACAAACGAAGTATCAGATACTTCAATCACCAAGCTCGGAATCGGATACTGATCTAAATTAACAACCCGAGTCCCCCAGGGAATCGCATCTACAATCTCACCCACATAGTAAGAAAGATCAGGTTGAAACTCGTCAAATCCCGTCTTCCGATAGGAACAAGTATCATGCCCATTCACCGGAATCTGAGTCAACATTGTAAATATCCCAATCCCCAGAGTCAGGATCAGATGGTCTTTAGAATGATCAGAGCCAGTAGACATGGGTTCAAATCGCATCCTGCCATTGTAGTAATAGCATTTCAATTTCGCTGAGGTTTCGTCATCTGCAATTTTAATAAATTCTTCCCAAGACGCAGGTTGCCAATTGTCGATCGCTTGATTTTCTTGAAGAGGCTGATTTTCTTGAGGAGGCTGAATTTGCAGTAGGGTTGTCATAACTATCCACCTAGCAACGCTTCTATTAGTTTAGACGATCGGCCCACAAAAAAGGAGAAGACCCTTTCGCCTTCTCCATCCACGGTTCTATTTAAAACTTTGTTATTTCCCAGCCATTGCCGGGACTTTCTCTTCACTCGGGACGAGCGGTTCATCATCCGGTTGCAATGAGGTGCGCGTAATAATTCTGGCTCCTCGGTTCTTGGTGAAATAGCTCCAAGCCCACTGCACCATGACAATGAGTTTGCTATCGAATTGGATCAGGAAGTAAATATGGACCACAATCCAAGCAATCCAAGCAAAGAACCCACCAAACTTAATGAAGCCCAAATCAACGACCGCTTCGTTATCCCCAATCACCGCCATACTACCCAGATCAGTGTATTTAAATGGCTGATCCAAGGTTTGGTTGTTGGCTTGCTTGACGAGGAGTTCCGCCATGTACTCGCCTTGCTGCATCGCAACCCCTGCCACACCGGGAAGCGGTTTGTCGCCTTGGTGGGAGAAGTTAGCGAGGTCGCCGATAACGAAGATTTCGGGATGGTTTGGGATGCTGAGATCCGGTTCCACCATAACGCGGCCGACCCGATCGAGCGTTGCCCCCGCATGGGTTTCCAAAATCTTGCCCATTTCTGACGCTTTCACCCCAGCGGCCCAGAGAATGGTCTTAGCAGGAACGTCGTGGCTTTGATCGTCTTTGAGATAGGTGACGTGACGATCGGTGACGTTGGTAACTCGGGTGCTGGTGCTGACGGTGACGCCGAGGCGATCGAGTCCTTCATTCGCTTTGACCGAGAGTTCCGGTGGATAGGGTGGCAACACCCGATCGAGTCCTTCGAGGAGTAAGACTTGGGTTTCTGAGGGATCGATCGACGCGAAGTCGTCCTTCATGGTTTTGTAGGCGAGTTCGGCGATCGCGCCTGCGAGTTCTACACCAGCGGGACCTGCGCCGATGACGACAAAGGTGAGCCATGCTTTCCGAGCAGCGGGATCCGATTCTTTTTCGGCGGCTTCAAAGGCAGAGAAAATCCGGCGACGAATTTCGACGGCATCTTCTAAGGTTTTCAATCCAGGGGCCAAGTCTCTCCACTGCTCATTGCCAAAGTAGTGGTGGCTCGCGCCTGTGGCGACGATGAGTTTGTCGTAGTGAATGTCTTGGCTGACGAGTTTGACCGTCTGCTTCGCGGGATCGATGTCGATCGCTTCATCCATTAGGACACGGACGTTTTTGTGCTTGCTGACGATCGCTCGCAGGGGCGCAGAGATATGGGAGGGAGCCAATGCACCCGTCGCCACCTGATAAAGTAAGGGCTGAAAAAGGTGAAAGTTCCGTTTGTCGATCAGCGTCACATCCACGTCTGTACTGCCAAGGGCTTTGGCTGCATAGAGTCCGCCAAAGCCGCCGCCGATGATGACTACTTGTTGCCGTCCCGAATTCTCTGCCATGGTTTATGCTCTGGGTGAAATTATATCTGCTGTAAGCTTAGAGTTAAGGAGTAGGTGCGCGATCAAAATATAAGCGCTATATTTTTTCCGAGCGATGTCAATAGATATTGTTACCTATTGTAAGGATTTAGGAACTTCACTGTACCTGATTTTTGGTCTTACTCTCATGATGCAGGGCGCTGTGTGAAAATCCGGTGAGCTAATCAGAGTTCCGTCTAGAGAGATAAGACTCTTGAGAGGCCGATTTCGCGCGGTTTTTGGCTTCGTCTGCCTGAGGATTGGTCTGATGAGCCGATCGGGTCGGATCTATGATCAGTTATCCCTGAGAACATAAAAACCCTCCAAAATCGGGGGAGGTTGGAGGGTTTGTTGGTGGGGTTTGGGGTTCGACTCCGCTCACCCCACGGAGATCGAGGACTGAGCGGAGTCGTTCGCGGAGCGTTGCGTTAGCAAAGTCCGGTGGCTATTGCACGATCGCCTCGGCTTCAATTTCGACGAACAGCGTCGGGTCAATCAGGCGGCTGACTTCCAGCATGACCGTGGCGGGGCGGATGTCGCCGAAGACTTCGCCGTGAGCTTTGCCGACGATTTCCCAGTCGTCGATGTTGGTTAGATAGATTCTAGTTTTGACGACGTCGTTGAGCGTGCCTCCGGCTTCGGTGAGGACATCTTTGAGGGTCTTGAGAATGCCGATCGTCTGTTCGTAGGCATTCTCTCCACTGGCGGTGGTGCCGGAGATGTGGATATTAGACCCAATGCGGACGGCGCGGGAATAGCCGATGAGGGGTTCCCATTTGGAGCCTGTGGAGATGTTTTGGCGAGTCATGATAGTGCGGTGTTCTAGAGGGTTTGAAAAATCACTGGATTAATTATGGGGGGTCTTCTTTGTCTTTACAACGGTAGAGGGTCGGGGAGTCGGGGGGCTAGTACTTTTGGCGGAATAAATTTTGGTGGGAACTTTACTGTTGAGCCGATCGTCTGGGAATTCTGGAAACAATTACCTTCGTAAACGCTTCTATGAAATTTCTTCCCATCGTCACGATCGCTACGGTTAT
>JAAFJU010000256.1 GCA_013298165.1 Synechococcales cyanobacterium bin31.maxbin.ball.101
GGAGAATGAAAAACCGATCGCGGTTGGTTTTGACTAGGGGATACAAGTGAAGAAACAAGGGAATATACCAAACCAATCCCATAATCCAGGCACGAGGATTGATAAAGTTAATCACATTGAGAACGGCATAGAACTGATAGAGCAAATCACTGCGCTTGGTGACTCGCAAGAGGATCGTCAGTAGAACTGAACCTACGATGAAAGAGCCGATCGTATTGTTTTGCAACAGCGGGTTCATGTAGCCATTGGCGAAGTCCTGACTGGCAAAGAGGCCGTTTCCTTCGATCGCAACGACAATATTATTAATCACGCTTTGCCCATGGGTATTGATCACTTCAGAACTGGTAATCTTTCCAAACAAATTCGGCAGAACAAACTGGAAAAAGTGCAGATAAACTGAGGGTTTGAAGTACAAGAGTGGAAGTAAAAATAACCCGACGGTGCTAGCGATCGAATAAGCTGCAATTTTAAACTGCCGTTTGATCAGGTAATAGACAATGACGATCGCGGGAAAGATTTTGATACAAATCGCGAGGCCAAGAAGCAGTGAAGATTGGATTAGCTTTTGACTGCGATAAAGCTGAAACGAAAGCCAAGTCAGTAATACAATCACCAAATCAATCTGACCGCGCTCGAAGGTGGCGAGTAGTGGAAAGCTACAGGTGATGAATAGGAAGGCTTCGCCGGGAGTTAAGCGCCGATCGTCCCGCTGTTTTGCGAACAATAAACAGAGTGTGATCAAACTCGCTAAAATCAACGCGCTAAAAACAATTTTGGATGTCGCGTAGGGCAAGAAACCCAACGGTAAAAACAACAGCGCCGCTAAGGGCGGATAAATAAATCCAGATGCAACGGCATTTTCGGCATTAATCGCCGCGTAAAGTTCGGGGAATTGCGTAACGGGATTTAAGTAAGGATCTAGATTGAGGAGGACCGATCGGGCCGCAACATAAAACGCCCGAAAATCAATCTGATAGGCTGAAAGTAAGGTGTAGACCAGCAACCCAACGGGTAAAAAGTAAATGAATGGATTGCCAGCGACCTGACTTGGACGGTCGATCGAATTTCCATCAACAGAATTAAATTCAGCATCAGATTGAATCGGCATCGATCGTCCTTGAGTCAGTTATGTAATGGCCAGCATTCGGGCGAACCGCCCCCAAACCCCCAATTTTGGGGGCTATGAAATGTCTGGCTCCCCCAGAATTGGGGGGCGGGGGGCGGTTCGCCAGGATCTATTAAATCCCCAAGCGCTGATACACCTGGTCGAGGTTTTTCAAGTGATGTTTCGCATCAAAACAATCCTCAATCTCCGCCGCATTTAAATGCGCTTGAACTTTAGGATTCTCTTCAATCCGAGCGCGGAAGTTTCCACCCTCAACGTTCCATTCGGTATGCGCACAACCCTGGACGATCGCATAGGCTTCCTCACGCCCCATGCCTTTGCCCACCAGTGCCAACAGCACCCGCTGACTGAACACCACGCCGCCATAGAGGTTCATATTGCGCTTCATGTTTTCGGGATAGACCAACAGGTTTTTCACCAATTCGGTAATCTCATACAACATAAAGTCCGTCAAAATGCAGGCATCCGGGAACGCCACCCGCTCAACCGAACTGTGGGAAATATCCCGCTCATGCCACAGCGCCACATTTTCCAACGCCGACACCGCATACCCACGCACCAATCGCGCCATCCCCGTCAGCCGCTCCGATCGAATCGGGTTGCGTTTGTGGGGCATCGCCGAGGATCCCTTCTGACCTTTGGAGAAATACTCCTCCACTTCCAACACATCCGTGCGCTGAAGGTTTCGGATTTCCACGGAGAAACGCTCAATGGAGGCCGTAACCAAGGCCAGGGTATTCATGAAATCGGCGTGACGATCGCGGGAAATCACCTGCGTCGAAGCGGCATCCGGCTGCAGCCCGAGCAACTGACAGGTAATTTCTTCGATCTTGGGATCGATATTGGCGTAGGTGCCGACTGCGCCAGACACTTGGCCAATGGCGATCGTCTTTTTCAAAATGCAGAGCCGATCGCGGTTCCGCAGCATTTCCGCCAGCCAGCCCGCGAGTTTAAATCCAAAGGTAATCGGTTCCCCGTGGATCCCGTGCGATCGGCCAATCATAATCGTGTCGCGATGCTGCTGCGCCTGATAGCGAATCGCCTGAATGCAGGCTTCCAGCTTCGTCATAATCAGATCTAAACTCGCCACCATTTGCAGGGACAGTGCGGTGTCCAGCATGTCAGAGCTGGTCATGCCAAGGTGAATATAGCGACCTGCATCGCCGACGTATTCGTTGACGTTGGTGAGGAAGGCGATCACGTCATGCTTGACTTCTTTCTCGATTTCAAGGACGCGGGCAATGTCAAACTTTGCTTTTGCCTTGATCTCGTCCACGGCTTCCTTGGGAATATAGCCGAGTTCAGCCTGTGCTTCGCAGACGGCGATTTCCACTTTCAACCAGGTTTGCAGCTTGTATTCGTCGCTCCAGATTGCACCCATTTCCGGGAGTGTATAACGCTCGATCAAGGTCTTGTCCAAATTACAGCCGTAATATTGTAAGGCGATGTGGACACTTCTCGTCGTTGTCTTTTGATCAGGTCATGGATCCAGTAGAGTTTGTGCGATTAGCGGCGATCGAAACCTGGGCATCGAGATCCACCAGGCCATCACATTTGCGATCGTTCTCCACCTCAAAAACGATCATTTCATCCACCCAGTCATAGCTCAATCCTTCCTCAGAGTGAACTCCAACGGTCAAGGTATAGCTGCCGCGATTGATATGACAGGGAAAGGTGAACTCAATCTCCAAGGATTCTTGGGACTGAAGATTTAGGAGTTTCTTCGTCAAATGTTCCGTATTGGTCCCATAAACAACCACGCCCAATAAATTGCGAATGGAAATCCCAACGATCAAATCCAACGTTTCAATTTGTCCGACTAAACTAATGGCGATCGTCATCTCTTCGCCATGCCTAAAGCGCTCTGTCGGCTGACGTTTAGCTTTGAGGAGTTTGACCTGTTCGATATGGACTTGTTTGTTGCCATGTTGGTGGACACTTAAGGCTGTGGGCTGTTCCTCAATGTTCTGCGGATCGGGCTTATCCGTCTGGCGATTGGCGATCGCTTTGAGTTCTTCGGCGATCGAATCGGGATCTTCTGCACTCAGCATTGCAACGTAGCGATCGACCACTTTATTGGGTTTGCCCTGCATGACTTGTTCGCCATGATTGAGCAATAGCGCTTGATTGCACAGCATTTTGACACTACTGGCATCGTGGGACACGAACAAAATGGTGACACCACTCTCCTTAAGCTGTCGAATCCGTTTCATACAGCGCGCTTGGAATTTCACATCGCCCACGGAGAGCGCTTCATCGACGATTAGGATTTCGGGTTCTACATTGATGGCGACTGCAAAGGCGAGGCGAACCATCATCCCGCTGGAGTAGGTTTTGACGGGTTGTTCAATGAATTGGCCGATATTTGCAAAGGCAGCGATGTCATCAAATTTATCCGCGATTTCCATTTGACTCAGGCCGAGAATTTGGCCATTGAGAAAGACGTTTTGGCGACCTGTGAATTCAGGATTAAACCCACTTCCCAGTTCTAGCAACGCAGAAATTCGGCCATTGACCTGTCGAGTCCCAGAGGTCGGGGTGAGGGTTCCTGCGATAATTTGTAAGAGGGTACTTTTACCGGAACCGTTCTGGCCGATAATGCCGTAGGTCTCGCCCCGTTCGATCTCCAAATTAATGTCTCGTAATGCCCAAAACTCGTCTGCACGACTCTTACTCGGTTGCAGGGCTTCCTTCAGCCGATCGATCGGCTTGCCATAGCGCTTAAAGCATTTAGAGATGTTGTTGAGGCGAATAGCGGGAGGTTGGGACACGGCACAGGGACGATCGGCGTCGATCGCTTCGGAAGACTAATTTATAAGGGTATCAACAAAGGGTAGAATCATCCCAAACTTTGTTGATTGTTCAAACCATGGCTCACTCGTTTCCCGCACGACTCAAACAGCGCCTCAGCCAACGAATCAGTCGAACCCTCGGCGAAAATCCATGGGGGATGAAGTTGGATCTGCTCAGGGTGCTGGTCCAACGGGAGTTAGCGGCGCGGTATCAAGGGTCGATGTTTGGGAATTTTTGGGCGGTGGCCCATCAGGTGACGCAGCTTGCGCTCTACACCTATGTCTTTGCCATTGTCCTGAAGGTGAAACTGAGTCAAGCGGCTTTACCCCAAACGGCGATGATGGACGATCGCCTGCTGTTTGCCCTCTGGTTGTTTGGGGGCTTGGTGCCTTGGAATGCGGTGACGATGAGTTTTGGTAGCAGCGCGATGTCGGTGGTGAATCAACCGAACCTCGTCAAGAAGGTGGTGTTTCCGTTGATTTTGTTGCCTTTGGTGCCGATCGCGACGGCTTTTTTTGACAGTACGATCGGCATGATGATTTTGATTCTGGCCGTGGCGATCGCCCTGAAGACGGTACATCTAACGTTGTTTTTGTTGCCGCTGGTGTGGATTCCGCAGTTGATGCTGACGGCGGGCATTGGGTATTTGTTGGCGGGGTTGACGGTGTTTTTGCG
>JAAFJU010000227.1 GCA_013298165.1 Synechococcales cyanobacterium bin31.maxbin.ball.101
TGGGGGATCTATCGTTAAAAACTCAGAATCTTAAAACAGACCCAAAGTCAGCGCCTTATCCACAGGGAAGAGCGCGCCAGCACCGAGGTACAGCGCAAACACAGTCCCGAACAAGAACACCGTCATCGCCAAAGGACGACGGAACGGATTTTGGAACTTATTCACGCTTTCCAAGAAAGGAACCGTGAACAGACCCAAAGGCACAGCCGTCATCAACACAACGCCCAGGAGCTTATTCGGCACCAAGCGAAGAATGTTGAAAACAGGATACAGATACCACTCAGGAAGAATTTCCAAAGGTGTTGCGAACGGATCAGCAGGCTCACCCACCAAAGCAGGGTCCAACACTGCCAAACCCACGATCAACGCAAACGCACCCATGATCACCACAGGGAACATATAGAGAAGATCATTCGGCCAAGCAGGCTCACCGTAGTAGTTGTGACCCATGCCTTTCGCCAGCTTCTCGCGGACGATCGGATCGGTCAAATCCGGCTTTTTCAAAGTAGTCATTGGGAAAAACTCCTAGGGGTAAGGTCTCTTATTACAGAGGACCAGAAATTCCTTGTTTACGGATCATGAGGAAGTGGAACAGCATGAACACTGCAATCAACCAAGGCAGCACAAATGTATGTGCGCTGTAGTAGCGAGTCAGTGTCGATTGACCCACGCTAGCACCGCCGCGTAGCAAGTCTGCAATCAGACCGCCCACCACGGGAATTGCTTCCGGCACACCGGACACAATCTTCACAGCCCAGTAGCCCACTTGGTCCCAAGGCAACGAATAACCCGTCACACCAAAGGACACAGTCAGCACCGCCATGACGACGCCACTCAACCAGGTCAACTCACGGGGCTTTTTAAAACCACCCGTCAAGTAGACGCGGAAGACGTGCAGGATCATCATCAGCACCATCATGCTAGCGGACCAGCGATGAACGGAGCGGATGAGCCAACCAAAGTTCACTTCGTTCATGATGTACTGAACGGAGGTGAATGCCTCAGCCACAGTTGGCTTGTAATAAAATGTCATCGCAAATCCAGTCGCAAACTGGATTAGGAAGCAAGTGAGTGTAATCCCACCGATGCAATAAAAAATATTGACATGGGGCGGCACGTACTTGCTGGAGATATCTTCGGCGATCGCTTCGAGTTCTAAGCGCTCCTCGAACCAGTCATACACGTTTGCCATGGTCAGAAAGGGTTCCTAAAAATGATTCCTGTTCATAAAAAATGTAACACACCTTAAAGCTATCCTGTTCAAGGGACAGCGGCTTTTAGCGCGTTACCAGGGGTTCCCAATTAGCAAGCTAACGGTATCCCATGTTTCCCAGTATGATAACAAAGTGTTAAGTTTTCAAGTCTCCCTTCTCATACTCCATGCAAAACTCCTCCTCTCGCTCAATTTTTGGTCAAATTCAAGCCCTCGCAATGCGAAGTTTTGCTGGGCTTTTGGCCGGGGTGATGCTTCTGTTGCTGTGGGTCATGCCTGCGGCGGCATTGACGGAGGACCAGCGCCTGATGAACGAGGTCTGGCGGATTATCGATCGGGCCTACGTCGATGCCAGCTTTAATCATCAGAACTGGTGGGCGATTCGGGAGAAATATCTAAAGAAAAACATGCCCGATCGGGAAGCCACGTACCAACTCATGCGCGAGATGCTGGGATTGCTGGGTGATCCGTTCACGCGGATGATGAATCCGGAGCAGTACCGTAGCCTTCAGACCAGCACCTCTGGGGAACTGACGGGTGTGGGTTTGCAGATTGCGCTGGATGCCGATCGCAATGTCTTGAAGGTGATGGCACCGATCGCAGGATCGCCAGCGGAGAAGGCGGGGATTCAGCCTGGAGACGAGATTTTAGAAATCGATGGCAAGCCGACCTTTGGAATTAGTCTGGACGAAGCCGCTGGAAAAATGCGCGGCAAGATTGGCACGGTGGTGATTTTGAAAATCATCCATGAAACGCAGCCCGCGAAAGAATATGACCTGCTCCGAGCGCGAATCGAGCTAAATCCCGTCACCTCTGAACTGCGGACCACCGAGCACCATCGAGTCGGCTACATTCGTCTGACACAATTTAATGCCAATGCCCAAGCGGAAGTGGCCAGTGCGATCGACGCCTTAGAGAAACAACGGGCCGATCGATACATTTTGGATCTGAGAAATAACCCTGGTGGTCTGTTGCAAGCAGGCATCGACATTGCCAAGCTGTGGATTGATGACGGCACGATCGTTTACACCGTCAATCGTCAGGGAGCCTTGGGAGCCTATGAAGCGACAGCGAGTGCCGTGACGAAGGATCCGTTGGTGGTCTTGGTGAATAAGGGCACGGCAAGTGCGAGTGAGATTTTGGCGGGGGCGTTGCAGGACAATGAGCGGGCGACGTTGATTGGGGAGAAGACCTTTGGGAAAGGCTTAATTCAGTCGCTGTTTGATCTGTCCGACGGTTCTGGTCTGGCCGTGACGGTGGCCCGGTATGAAACGCCGAACCACAATGATATTAACAAGCTGGGGATCACGCCCGATCGCACCGTGGAACTCGGTCAAGTTGCGCCTCAGGACATTGGCAAAGATGCCGATCCGCAATACAAGGCGGCGATCGACTTTCTAGAAGCGGTGCCGAACGCTTAGGTGGTGTTTGGGCTTCGACTCCGCTCAGCCCACGAAATCTTTGAGGACTGAGCGGAGTCGAAGTCCGGAAGTAAACCTATGGCAAGCTAGAGGGGTGAGCGGAGTCGTTCGCGAAGCGTTGCGTTAGCGAACCCCGGTTTTGTAATCCCAACCAATTCCACCGATCGCCATGTCCACCGAACGCACCTACCACGATCCGCTCCATGGCGCGATTACCCTCAACCGGACCGATCGTGCCGAAGCGCTCCTGATTGAGTTAATTGATACCCCGGCATTTCAGCGGTTGCGGCGGTTGCGGCAGTTGGGACCTGCGAGTTTGACCTTTCAGGGGGGCGAGGGTTCTCGGTTTACCCATTCCCTGGGCGTGATGGCGATTACTCGACGGGCGATCGATCGGCTCTGTCTCGCGTCCCCACAGTTGCGCCCCTACCGCGCCTTGGTCCTCGTTGCGGCCTTGCTCCATGACATCGGCCATGGACCGTTTAGCCACACAGGAGAAGAGGTGTTTCGCACCCATCACGAAGCCTGGACCTGCAAACTCATCCACGAATCTACACCGATCGCCACCCTCCTCGATCGCTTTGATCCCACCCTCCGATCGCAGCTCGTCCAAATCTACGAGAAAAAACATCCGATTCCCTGTCTCTGGCAACTCATCTCCAGCCAACTGGACTGCGATCGCCTCGACTATCTGATGCGGGACAGCTACATGACGGGCGTGTCCTATGGCCATCTCGATCTCGATCGGATTTTACTCGCATTACAAGTGGATCCGGTGACGCAGCAGTTGGTGGTGGCGCGGAAAGGGCTGGCGGCGATCGAGCATTATCTGGTGGTGCGATCGTTCATGTATGCCCAGGTTTATAACCATGGGAAAAATATTGCGGCCACTTGGGTGCTGGATCGGGCGATTACCAGAGCGAAGGATTTGCTGGCGGCGGGAGAATCACTGCCGATCGATGACACGGCAAAAGCTTGGATGAATGCGGCGCAGGAGCCGATCGGCTTGGCGGACTATTTGGCTGGGGATGACACCATCTTTCAGTACCATCTGCAACGCTGGCAAACCCATCCAGATCCGATTTTGAGCGATCTTTGTCGGCGCTGGTGCGATCGGGACTTGTTCAAAGCCCAGGAAGTCTCCCACCTCACCCCAGAGCAACAGCAACAGCAGTTCCAGCAAGCTCAGACTAGAACGATCGCCTTAGGATTAGACCCCAAGTACTACACCGGAATTCGATTTGCTCGAAATAAAGGCTATACCCTCTACCAAAAAGGCATCAGCCTCCGCGATAGCCACGGTCTCACCGAAATCAACGACCTCTCCCCACTCGTCCAAACCCTAACAAAAACCCAGGCTAGGGCCTGGGTTGTGTCGGTGCGATTCAGTTAGTTCGGCATCTGGGGTGACTTTTGACCCGATTGTTGCCCTAAGTTTTTCTGTGAAGCCAGCTTAGCCAAAGTACTGACGGCCCGGACATACTGGGGATCATCCAAGGTTCCGAGCAGTTTTGGATTGGTGTAGAGGCGTTCGAGTTGCTCTCGGCTCATGGGGGCTTGGATGTCGGGTTCGATGCCCTTCTCGCTGATGTCAGTGCCGTTGGGGGTGTAGTAATGGGCGATCGTCACCGCAATCCCAGACCCATCTGCCAGCGGATGCACCGATTGCACCAATGCTTTCCCGAAGGTCTGAGTCCCGATCACGGTGGCACGGCCATTATCTTTCAAGGCTCCGGTGAGGATCTCGCTGGAACTGGCGGAGTTCTTGTCCACCAAAACCACTAGGGGCAAGTCTGTCATGGCCGTGCGGTTGGCGACGGTCTCTTCCTTGCCACCCTTTCGGTTGACGGTTTTGACGATGCCGCCTTGGTCGATCCACATCCGAGAGATTTCAATACTGGCCTGGAGAAGCCCACCAGGATTGCCCCGCAGGTCCAGAACAAAGCCATCGACGCGCTCTTTTTTCAAGGCTTTGATCGCTTGGCGCATTTGGTCAGCGGCATGGCTACTAAATTCATTGAGTCGCATGAATCCGACCCGCATACTGCCCTCTTGGGCCACGGTGTAACGCACGGCCTGCAGCTCAATCTTGGCGCGAATCAAGGGCAGCGTGATCAGTTTGCCATCCCGTTCAATTTTCAACGTAATGGGGGTGCCGCCTTTGCCGCGAATCAGACTAGAGGCTTCTTCGACCGTCATGCCCTGGGTGGAGCGGCCGTCGATGAAGAGCACCCGATCGCCCGATCGAATATCGGCGCGGGATGCGGGGGAATTGGGCAGAGGTTCGACGACGGTGAGGACTTTGGTTTTGGCGTCAGCTTCTAGACGGATGCCGACGCCTTCTAGGTCGCCGGAGGTCTGACTGGTTAGGGATTCAAACTGCTTGGGATCCATGAAGCGGGTGTAGGGATCCTCCAGCAGTTTTAGCGCCTTTCGCAGTGCGCCATAGGCTTGCTCTTTGGAGTTGTAGTCGGGGGTGATGAGGCTGGTGCGGACGGCTTGCCAGTCATTTTTATTGAAGGTGCCATCGACATATTCTCGATTCACAATTTGCCAAGCTTCGTCAATGACGGCTTTCGGGCTGTCTTGTTGCCATGCCGCTCGAACTTGGGAGGTCGGGCTGAGGAAGGTGGCGGTGGTGGCCACGATCGCAAGGCTAGCAGTCAGAAGTGAAGCACGGAGAACGCAAGGAGAAATACGCTTCATAGAGAAGTCACCGGATGGTTAGGGAGGTCAGTAAACAGTCGGTGAAGGAGACCGCAGGATCCAGAAGAGACCGAACTGTGGGCTAACAATTAGCTAGGCTAGACTTAAAATTTAGGCTGAGCCACATTCGAACTTGAGTATTCCCTACTACAGGAGATCAAGGCGATGAACGGGACAGATTTACTAAACGTTAAGGGAAAAATTATGAATGACGAAAAAATGTAGCTAAGCGCATATCTATAGACTCAGTATAGATTACGCTAATAATT
>JAAFJU010000334.1 GCA_013298165.1 Synechococcales cyanobacterium bin31.maxbin.ball.101
AAAACCGGGACTTGAGTTCGATCGATTGTGAAAACCAATCTAGTAGGTAAAAAGTTGCCTTCTAAGCAGCGATATCAAGCGCTACCTGTGAAAACGACTTCAGGAAACTTCGTCTGTGCTTCTGCAACAGGGCGAGTTTTCCCTTCTTCTTGCCAGTAGTTGATCACTTCGGTCGCCTTGTTGAGCAATTCAACCCGATCGACTTCGGAGATCCAGTGTTTAGCTTCGAGTTCAGTTTTCATCTGTTCCCAAGCATCGTTCCGGGGCCAGAAGTAATAACAGGTGAGGGGGCTAGTGCCTTTTCCTACAACCTGATCAACGGCCAGTGCCACGTCTTTGTCTAACCAAAGAACTTTTAATACAAATTTCGACAAATCAAATCCTCCAGCGCTTGATCCCATGCTCTGATGCAGTTCAAGATTATATCAGAAAGGTGAGCGGGATTTACGATCGGACTTTTTAGGGATTTAGTAATTCTTGGATCCAGAGACGATCGGGTTCTGATAGTTTGGGCGGTGGCACTGGGTTGGCATAGTTAAGACGAATGCTGTAGGCGCTCCGTTCGTAAACGCCTTCAAATATTTCTTGAAGATTAATTAGAAGGTCGTCATCGTCAGCTTGAAGGGGGAGGAGAAAGTCGGGAATGACCTCTTGTAGCTTGAAGGCGTAGAGATCCGCAGAGGGGCGGAGGTTCGATCGGCTAACGAGGATGTGATAGTCCATTTCACCTGTTGCTCCACCCATTGCCATGGGTTTTCCAGCACGGAGAAAATCGATTTCGACGAGGTGAGATGTGCTTGCGAGAATGTCTAGACGTTTGGATTCGTAGTCTTCTCGCCCTTTTCCGGCTCGTTTGTTTTTTGGAGATAGTAACTCAATCACGGTGATGACAGCATCGGTTCCGAGTTCGCGAACTTGGAGGTATCGTTCTTTGAGTTCAAGTGCCATGGGAACTCGAACCCGCTGGGGTCTGACTTTTACGGCCGTGGCCGTGGAACTGGACTGTGAGACTGATGGGGTTTTATTTGCGAGTACGACGGCATCAGCAATCCCGATTAAGAGGTCCTCCTCACCGTTGTCGCGGTAAGTTCTAGCTTCGATTTCAACGTAGTATTTTGGAATGATGTGGGGTGTAATTGCATCGGCGAGTGCGACTAAAAATCTACTATGAAAGGAAGACCAGAAAATCGGGTCTTCGAGGTAGGGGTCCATTCCTGGAAAGGGCGATCGCATAAAGTTCCCTCTGCGGCAGCGGCTGATTTTATTGTAGATCGGCTGAGTGAAAGCTTGGGGTTTTGCGGGATGATGGTGGGGTTGGTTTTTAGGGGGATGGGCTTGTGATTGTGGCGTTTGATATTGATGGGGTGATTCGGGATGTGGCGGGTTCTTATCGGCTGGCTTTATCCGATACAGTGGAGCATTTTACGGCTGGGGGCTTTCGTCCGACGCCGATCGAAATCGATACGTTGAAGGGAGAGGGGATTTGGAATAACGATTGGGAGGCGTCGTTGGAGTTGGTGTATCGATATTTTGAAGGATTGGGAAAATCTCGTACTGAGCATCCAGTGAGTTATGAGGCGATCGTGGCGTTCTTTCAGTCGCGGTATCGGGGTGAGAATATTGATGGCGCTTGGACGGGATATTTGGCGGGGGAGCCGTTGCTGGTCGATCGGGCGTACTTTGAAGAATTGACTTCGGCGGGGATTCAGTGGGGATTTTTTAGTGGGGCGACGACGGTTTCGGCGCGGTTTGTATTAGAAGGTCGAGTGGGATTGGAACAGCCGTTGCTGGTGGCGATGGAGGATGCGCCAGGGAAGCCGGATCCTACAGGGTTGTTTGCGGTCATGAAGGCATTGAATGCGGCGGCGGATGAGACCGTGGTTTACGTCGGCGATACGGTGGCGGATATGGCGACGATCGTTCGTGCGCGGGAACAGGATGCGAGTCGATCGTTTTTGGCGATCGGGTCGTTGCCGCCTCATGTGGTGACGGGGGAAGCCTCGGTTCGGGAGGCTTATGAAGCGGGGTTGCGATCGGCGGGGGCGGATGCGATCGTGGCTTCGGCGCGGGAGATTACGAGTGAGTTTTTAGGTCTAATGTGATGTGGAGAAATGGGCGATGAGTTCGGATTTTGAGGATCGTAGTAAGAGCGCGGTGTAGTCTGGGCTGGAGAGGTTGAGCATTTTTGGAATGATGCTTTGCAGGCTGTCGTCGATCGTGCCATAGCGAATCTTCATCAGGCTTTCGATCGCCGATCGTCGCTCTTGTTCGAGACCTTGTTCGAGACCTTGTTCGAGACCTCGGCGAACGGTTTGTTTTTCCCATTCTAGGTAGGCTTGTGAGAGTGCCATTAGGGTTTGCTCCTCTTCAGTGGTGAGTTGA
>JAAFJU010000191.1 GCA_013298165.1 Synechococcales cyanobacterium bin31.maxbin.ball.101
AAAATGGGTCGCCTGAGATTCGAACTCAGGACCAGTCGGTTAAAAGCCGAATGCTCTACCACTGAGCTAGCGACCCCCATCGATTGCGTCGCTCGAAAGCAACTTAAATAAGATACACAATCGGTAGGACTCTTGGCAAGCTATTTGAACAGCATTTTTTCACCGTATTTTTATCCATCTTCACTACCATCTCTACTACATAGATCGGCTACATTGCACCTAGAATTTTTTCTCTGAGAATTTGAAGGGGCTTTTCCAGATCTGGATAGTATTTCCATTCATAGGCGAGGTCCCGCATTAAGTAGGTCATGGCCAGATTTTCCTCCACAGTCAGGAAGTCCAACGGGTTAACGCCATCGATATGACGGCTCAACACCCCAAAGCCCGATCGTTGACGACGGAGTTCCCGACTGGGGCTTTTTTGTTTTAGCCACTGATCAAAGGACTGGGATTGGGCCATGCTGGTTTGAAGCCGATCGATCATTCCAGAGGGCATCGGCTGTTTGACACCCAACGTCCAGGCTTTTTGAAGTTGAGCTGGACGTTGATTGGGATCGAGCCATGCGGTGAGCGTGGCGATCGTACTGGGCGAAACATAGGGTTTTGTGGCCAGAACCGCTAAATCCACAGGTTGCTTGTTATGCAGCGCAAGCACCGCATTCATCGCATGAAACTGACTCGCCGTCGCATCCGCCTGTGCGCCCTCAAAGTTTCCCGTCCACCAGCGCAAGGTACTGCGACAGCCCTGTAAATGAGTGACAAGGGCAGGATTGGGGGCTTGGTTGATGAGTTCGGTGTAGATCGATTCGGTGCGCTTGACCACTTGCTGGAACAGATCTCGACGTTGGGCCGTTTGCCACCAAGGATTCGTCAGGGCGATCGGGTCCCGCACCGCCTCTAATGCCAACGCCTCGATCGCAATATCCATGCGGTTTTGAAACAGTAGGCTCATGCCTAGACCGTAGAAAACCCCGCGTTTGGCCGGAACCAGTTGAGCGGCGGTTCGGAAGGCATCGCTCGCCGCTTTGGGATTGGTATTGAGTTGCAGCCAGCCCAGACTGGAATAGACAAATTCCTGGTGGGGCGCACTGTTACGGGCCATATTCAACCAACGCACCGACGGCTCTAGAAAATCAGGACGATTGGCCTTGATCCCTAGATCGCCCAAGACCCAGCCTAATTGCTGAGGATAATAGGGTTCCCAGGGGGCTAATTTGTGAGCTTCTTCTAAGTTTTGAGTAAAACTCACGATCGCCGCTTGTTTTTGCTCGGGTGAAATCTCAGCGTTTTCAATGGAGGCCAGGGCTTGAAATCCTTGACTAGAGTGCATCCAAGCACGATGCACCGGAACCAGCCAGAGCAGCGCGGCAAGGCCAACCCCTGCGATCGTCCCAACAATCAATCGACTGAATTGGCCAGAAACTAGATTCGTCTTAGGCTCCCCAGCCTGCAAATCCTGCAAGTCAGACGCGATCGCCGCCAGAAAAATCACCAGCGTTCCCGTAATACAAAGATTATCCAGTTGATAATCACTCAAACTCTGAATGCCATAGGCCAAAATCGCCGCAAACAAACTATGGGTCATCGCACTGAGACGATGCCGAGAGATCCACCAAAGCCGAGCCAAATAGCCGATCGTCCCCAAAAATAGCCCCACCCCCAACAGCCCCAACTCGCCAAAAAGCTGCGATGGCGTACTGTGCAATTGGAACGCCATTTCCGCTTCTCGCCCACCCCAAAAAGGCCGAAACTGCTGAAACAAGTGCGGCACATTCCCTAACCCCAATCCATAAAGCGGCGATCGAAGACCCATCGCCCAGCCCACCGTATTCGTAATCAACCGATAGGCAAATTCCCCGGACACATAGCCACTGGAGGTCGCCCGAATAATGCCATTCAGCCGTCCCGTACTCAACAGCGCCACCAGGACGACAACAAACCCGATCGCACTTCCCCCCAGCAACTGAGTCTTAGAGAGTCGGACCTGTAGAGATTTAGCTTGAGTGGCGACCGCCACGATCGCCACCCCCAACGCCACAATCACCCCCATCAATCCCGCTCGGGACGAAGTGGTATAAAGCGCCACCATGCCCAACGCCGCACCCACCCCAAAAATCCATCGCAGCCGTCCCGATCGACTCCAACTCAACCCCACCAAACTCGGAATCGCCAACGTCAAATATCCAGCGACATAGTTCTGATGGCCGATCGGTGCCCAGTTACGATTTTCCACTGTGTCAAAACTAAAGGGCATCACCAGGCCCGTTTCCTGCTGAAGCAGGCGCAACCGATCGAGTTCGGGTCCCCAAGTCTGGCTCACCCAGAGTCCCAGACTCAGCACAATAAACGCCACCTGCAACAGCCCTTGCAGCGTCAAAACCCGCCTTCTAGCCTCTGCATCGTGAAAATAGTGATGACAGGCGTAGAGAGCGCCCAAGCTGCAAAGCGCCGCAATTCCCGCCCACCTCGCCTGCTGCGGAAACACTGCCGTCACCCCAGACTGCACAATGGCCACCACCGCCACTAATGCGATCCAATCCAAGCCTCGCCCCAACGATCGCCACCCATCCGTCGCTGTCTGAAGCATCAACCACAGCACCGGACAAAAGAGCGCCACTTGCCACATCAACACCCAAGGCCAGGACAGCATCAGGGTACTGCTATCCGGCAGCAACGTAAAAAGGCCATACAAGCCTGCCGTCAGCAACCCTAAAAGGGGCCGTTGAGCTGGAGTTGAAACAGAATCTTGGGACGAAACAGGAGCATTCATAAAGTCACAGAACCAGCTTTATCTTTATATTGAGGAGAAATATTGAGAAGAACGCTAGGGATCAATTTGCTTGAGCAGCCAAAGCGTCGAAACCACGCCAACAAAATGCGCCGTGATCAAATGAGTATTCGCCAAAACGAGAAAGATATCTAACGGTTGAATGAGTTGCAATTGAGATCCAGGAGAAAAGATTGCACCCACCGCCATAAAAGATTTCCCGAGAAGCACACCTGCGATCGCCTCCGCCGCCACCACCGCCATCATCAATCCCCCTCCCCGAATCGTCAGACTTCGCCACAGCAACCGAATCGTCTCTGACTTCTTGGGTCGCAGATTAGGATTAGAGTCCTTCAGACTTCGCCCCAATTTCACATAGCCAAAAGACTGATAAATTCCATAGAACAAAATTCCCAAACTAATCAGCGCAAAGAAGACACCACCGCCCGTTGCAGGATTCGCAGCCCCTTCACCCGCCGCCGATCGGCCCATGGCCAGCGCCACCCCCGCAAACGCAAAAATCACCCCCGAGATGATCGCCAGCACCGTCTGCACCCACAGACTCACCCATCCCACTAACCGAAAGGTCTTGGAAACTTGTTTTAAATTCGGTGGATTGGGGGCATTCTCAGCTTGGTTAGCCATACAATAGTGTCCTAATAGCAATATCGTTCAATTTTCACATTCTTGATCACAGCTTTTCGATCGCCCGATCGACCCGTGCTTTATATCTTCTCAATTGTTGAATGTTCAAAATCTCTATACTAAGTCACCTATGCCCATTCATGAAGCTTCCCCTACTCGAATTTTAATCGTTGAAGACGACCCCATGATGCAGTTGGGGTTGACACAAGCTTTAGAAGACTACCCCGCCTTTGTCATTGTGGGACAGGCCAATGATGGCTATTCGGGCGTGGAGTTGGCCCTGTCGCTCAAGCCCGATGTGATTGTGATGGACATCGGCCTGCCTCGACTCGATGGCATTGCCGCCACTCAGCAGATTCGCGCCAAGCTTCCCGATGTGCGCGTGGTGATTTTGACCTCCCACACGACAGAGACCGAGATTATTGCTGCCCTGTCTAGTGGGGCCGACGCCTATTGCGTCAAAGGCGCAGAAGTGGAGCGCCTCGTCACCGCGATCGGAGCCGCCCAAGAGGGAGCCGTCTATCTCGATCCACAGATCGCCCGCCGCGTCATCGAGCATCTCAAGCCCCCCACCAACGCCACGCCCATCGGTCAACTCTCCGCCCGAGAATTAGACGTCCTCAAGCTCATGGTGGAAGGCTACAGCAACCCCGAAATCGCCAACGCCCTCTACCTCAGCCCCAACACCGTCAAAACCCACATTCGAGGCATCATGAATAAACTGGCAGTGGACGATCGGGTTCAAGCTGCCGTGGTGGCCTTGCGGGCAGGTCTGGTCTAAACCTGAATCCAACAGCGCATCCATCAGCGCATCCGTCTGCGCGGCCCATAATAAATAACAAAATAACAAAAAATCCTATTCTTCCGCTGCTCAGTGTTTAAACTGAAGTAAAAAAGTGGTCTAGATATTTTTTCCAGGAAGATACTCAGACATTTCATTTAAAGAAAGGGTTATATCAAGAAGTAAGACTAACCGAAAGATATCCTGAGCTAGATGCTATGGGTCAGGAAAATCACCTCGAATTTGGGTCATTTTTTCATTTCTAGGGTAAATTTCTTACCTTAGAGAGACGTGAATACCTTGAAGGGTTTGTTAGTTTTTTAGCATGTACTGCACTGAGTTATCGGTCCCTCTGGAATTTACTTGCCATAGAGACTACGATGACTGGTCTAGTGAAAGTTGTTGTTTCTCACTCAAAGACACACATTATGAAGTTTGAAGATATTTACCAGTTCTTCAAGGATCCACCTCCTTTCTATCTCAACAAAGAACTTGCTGTGTGCTACGTGCTCGCAGTGTTGTTGAAAGGCGACTCCTACGGAACCGAACTCATCCAGCTTCTGGAAACGGAGTACCCACTCTATCGTTTATCCGATACCGTGCTGTACAGCGCCCTGAAGTTCCTCGAAGATCAAGAAATGGTGACGGGATACTGGAAGAAAGTGGAAGGTCGAGGCCGTCCGCGTCGGATGTATCAGATCCGCGCTGAGGTGATGACCCAAGCTCAAGACCTCGCGAAACTGTGGGATACCTACGCTGCGAAAAAGCGCGACGCGGCTGCAAAGGCGTAAGCGAGCTATGGTCGCAATCTCCAGATGAAGTGACGCCGAATCGACTCGGGGTATTTTGGCAAGCATCCTGGACCTTAACGCTGTACTATTCATAGAGAATTGTCAGTTTTAGGATCACGGACTGCCATGGGCGACTCTGTTGTTATTTCGACGTTACTTCTGACGGTGTTGCTGACGATCGGACAGCTTTTTTTCATTCGTGCTTCCGTTAAGGACCGAACAGAGACCGTACGACTCTCGGCTCAGCAGTCCCCCGACCTCTTGCTGGACCAACTCAAACAATATTTTGCCGATCGCGCCTACCGAGTCACCAGCATTGACGGCGATCGAAATCTCGTAAATTTAGTGGGCAATGTCCGCCCCAGCTTATTTTTGGCTTTTTTCCTATCGGGTCTAGCGGTCGTCGGCACCCTCTGTTTTGTCCTAGTTTTAAATGTCGTTGCTCCGGACCAATCCACCCTATGGTGGACTATCCTCGCCATCTCTCCCGTAGCGGGAGTTTTTTATTGGAATGGCGCGGGCCGAACCGAGTCTGTTTCATTTTTATTGGAAACTCAAGAGCCTGAGGGCAACGAAACCACGAGCAACGCAGCTACCAGTGTCATCAAGGTTCAAGCCCATCGAGATGAAGTGGAGTCCCTGCGCGAAACACTGAATCTAGAGCTACTAGACTAGCCAGATCCAAACCCAAAAATGATTAGCAAAAAATGAGCGGTCAACATGATTTTTACGTTGACCGCTCATTTTCTTAAAAATCAGTAGAGAAATGTATCATTTACGACTACATGACCTACCTGCTACTTCTAAAATGAAGATACAAGGGCGTAAAACCGCTTAGAACGCACCCACGGGGGTTAGCTCATCTGCATCCTCTTCTTCTTCATCCTCAAAATCATCGCCATCTAAATCAAGATCGATATCCACATCCACATCGTCTTCCATCTGACGCAGACTTGGGAAAAGGAAATGATTTTCCTCTACGTATTGTGCGCCGAAAAGACCTTTCTCAGCCCAGAAATACCGATCGGTAGTATGTTCGTTGCGTTTTACCAACAACAGTGCGGGGGGAAGGACTCCCTCGGTATGAATGAACTTGCGTGCAGCCGTCACCGGCTTATCTTCCCCACAATCAATACTAAATTGAGGGACACACTCCAAGATACGTCGTCCTTCTTGACGACGACGACTCTTCCGTTTACGTCTCCTAGCCAAAACCCCTTACCTCCTTGAAACTGTTGCGAGATTGCGCTTCTTCAAGCCGTCGAAAGTATATGCCGTAAAGCAATGAAATTTCAACGGTAACTCGTTCATCTACATGGGCTGAGACATCAGGGGAACAAATCGTTGAAAAACTCAACATTTCGTTCGAGGTGAATCCTGACTCTCTCTTTCGTCACCATGCCATTAGACTATGAAGCAATTTAAAATGTAACGACGAACACTAAAAACAGATTTAATAATGTTTTTAAGTTAACCGTTACAAACCCGTAAAGTCAATCCTCAATTGAGAAATGTTGGCTGACAGGTGATAATGGAGAAGATCTGAATTTTATCGTCCTTGGAATGCCTGCAAATCGTGAATTTATAGTCATTTGTCAGGCACAGCTTTCTCTCCTGGTGGAAAGCTTTGGGGTGTCTAGTGCGATCGTCTACCTCGCCGAGTCTTGGGATGACGGAATGACCCCTCGGCTACAGCCCGTTGCCTCCGTCCCGATCGAAGGCGGAGATCCGGCTTTACAGCTCCCCGCATCCGGTCGCACTCAACATCGCGAGAAAAGTCATGAAAAGGTGGGTAAACCTGTCAGCCCTGGTCTCACCCCCCTGGAAAATGCGAGTCATCAGTTGGTGTTGCCGTTGCTACAGGACGATCGGGTCTTGGGGGTGTTAGTCGCAGAACGAAGTCAGCCCTGGGATACCGTCGCTCAACCCCAGGTCGATGCCATTCGGCAAACCTTGACCGCCGCCTGCCTTCTAGACCAACGATCGAAATGGTTTGAGGAGCAGTCTCTGCAGCAGCAGATTTTTCAGCGCCAACAAAAAGATCTATTCGATAATCTGCTCCATCAATTCCGCAATCCCCTGACGGCCATGCGGACCTTCGGCAAGTTACTGGTCAAGCGTCTGACCGAGAGCGATCGGAACCAGGAAGCAGCAGGCAGTATTGTGCGGGAAAGCGATCGACTCCAAGCCCTCCTAGTCCAGTTTGAAGCGGCGATCGATGCGGGCGTTATCCTCCCTAAGCCTTCGAGGGTTCTGCAAAACAGTGCAGACGACGGTTCTCCTTCAAGGGATCAACCCTCGGAACCCGACACTTTCACTCAACCACTCACTTTGCCTGCCACCCTGGGTCGTTCCCTGTCGATCGTCCCCGTCGATCTACAGTCCATTTTGCAGCCCGTCCTGCAATCAGCCAGCGGCGTCATCGACGATCGACAGCAGCAACTCCACCTCGACCTCCCCGCCCA
>JAAFJU010000198.1 GCA_013298165.1 Synechococcales cyanobacterium bin31.maxbin.ball.101
TCAAACCATAATGCGGAATCCGGGACTCGAACCCGGATGCCCAAACGGGCACTAGGACCTGAACCTAGCGCGTCTACCAATTCCGCCAATTCCGCTTAACCGCGCAGCAAAAACTCTGCCACAACGAGCTTCACTATTCCAGATTCCCCAACCGCTGTCAAGTGCAGATATTCAAAATGATGAAGACCTGATTTCAGGCTTGAATTCAGATTTGACACAATCTCTCCAGGATCACTCCAGGGGTTATTTTTATCAAAAAATGAGTTGTAGAACCTGCTGGGACGATCGTAGAGATCGACCGACTTTCCTGTAGAATCAGAGCCAATTCAGCGTTCTTGTGTTAATTAGTTATCCCCGAGGGTACCGTCATTTCTTCTGTTCTTAGTTCTTCGTCTTCCAGCGCCATGATCTCCTCAGGTCAAGCCGACGACATTCTCAAGATTCAAGGTGGCAAAACCTTGAGCGGACAAGTCACCATCAGCGGTGCTAAAAATTCAGCTCTCGCACTGATGGCGGGAACGCTCCTGTGCTCTGAGACCTGTCAGTTACAAAATGTGCCGTCCCTCGTGGACATTCGCCTCATGGTCCAGATCCTCTCGGCGCTGGGTGTCAAAGTCACGACCAACCAGGATGTCGTCCAGTTTGACGCCTCTCACCTAACCAGCACCGAAGCCCCCTACGAAATGGTCAGCAAAATGCGGGGAAGTTTCTTTATCCTCGGCCCGCTGTTGACCCGCATGGGTGAAGCCAGAGTCCCGATGCCGGGAGGTTGCTCCATTGGAACTCGTCCGGTAGATCTTCATGTGCGGGGACTCCAGGCGCTTGGGGCAGAGGTCAACATTGAACATGGCGTGGTCCATGCCCGTGCAAAAAATGGAAAACGACTGGTGGGCGCACAGATCTACCTAGACTCTCCCAGCGTCGGCGCAACGGAAAACATCATGATGGCGGCGACCCTAGCAGAAGGGGAAACCATCATCGACAACGCCGCCCAAGAGCCAGAAATTGTAGACCTCGCGGGTCTGTGCAATGCCATGGGAGCCAAAATTGAAGGGGCCGGAACCTCTCGTATTGTCATTCAAGGGGTTGAAAAACTTCATGAAGCCGATTATCGCGTCATTCCCGATCGCATCGAAACCGCCAGCTTCATCCTCGCGGGAGCCATCACCCGATCGTCCATCATCGTCGATGCCATCAACATCTCCCACATCAAACCCATTTTGGCCAAGCTCAAAGAAATTGGGATTGGGTATGAACTAGAGTCCCCCACGGCCCTCCGGGTGATCCCCGCTGCGTCCTACCGAGGCACCGATGTCGAAACCCTCCCCCACCCTGGATTTCCCACCGATGTCCAGTCGCCATTCATGTCCCTCTTAGCCCTGGCCGACGGCAACAGCGTCGTCACCGAAACTCTTTTTGAAAATCGCTTCATGCATGTTGCAGAACTGACCCGCATGGGAGCCGATATTAAAGTCAAGGGGAATGTGGCCATGATTAAAGGCGTCTCCTCTCTGTCCGGTGCGCCTGTAATTGCCACGGATTTACGGGCCTCAGCCGCCTTGGTGATCGCAGGACTCGCGGCAGATGGGGAAACCATCGTTAGCGGCTTGCATCACATGGATCGGGGATACGATCGTCTAGAGGAAAAAATGCGAGGACTGGGCGCAGACTTAATTCGTCTTCCAGGAGTCTAGATTGATTTACTATTGATGGACTTGGAATTGCGGTTTGGAATTGCGGTCTTGATCCCATTGCCCCCCCAAGCACAGCTATTTGAATCGAGGTTTTGCTATGTCACTGGACTGGATTTCTACTGCCGATCGTTTGAAATCTCTACCGCCCTACGTGTTTGCCCGCTTAGATGAGCTAAAGGCCAACGCACGAGCGCAAGGGGTGGACTTGATCGACTTGGGGATGGGAAATCCAGATGGGGCAACCCCTGCACCAGTCATCGACTCCGCGATCCAAGCCCTTCAAGATGTCAAAAATCACGGCTATCCCCCCTTTGAAGGGACGCCAAATTTCCGATCGTCCATCACCGACTGGTACCAGCGGCAATACAACGTCAGCCTGGATCCGAATGGTGAAGCCTTACCCCTGCTGGGTTCTAAAGAAGGTTTGACCCATTTGGCCTTGGCCTATATCAATCCCGGCGATGTCATTTTGGTCCCCAGTCCGGCCTACCCGCCGCATTTTCGCGGTCCCTTGATCGCAGGCGCTGAAATTTATCCCATGATGCTGTCGGCCAAAAACGATTGGTTGATTGATTTGGGGGCGATTCCCGATGAGGTGGCCGATCGAGCCAAGATCATGTATTTCAACTACCCCAGCAACCCCACCACCGCCACGGCTCCCAGAGAGTTTTTCGAGGATGTGGTCAAGTTTGCGAAGAAGCATGAGATCCTGCTGGTCCATGACCAAGCCTATGCAGAGCTTGCGTTTGATGGGTATAAACCCACGAGCTTACTAGAAATTCCCGGCGCAAAGGATATTGGCGTCGAGTTTCATACGCTGTCCAAGACTTACAACATGGCGGGCTGGCGCGTCGGATTTGTCGTGGGCAACCGTCACGTCATCCAAGGCTTGCGAACCCTAAAAACCAACCTCGACTACGGCCTGTTTTCCGCCCTGCAATGTGCCGCAGAAACCGCTCTGCAACTGCCCGATCGCTATGTCGAAGCCGTCCGGGAACGCTATCGCAGTCGGCGAGACTTTTTGATCGAAGGGCTGGGAGAACTGGGCTGGGACATTCCTAAACCCAAAGCAACGATGTACCTTTGGATTCCCTGCTCTGTGGACACCGACTCCACCACCTTCGCCCTGTCTGTTTTACAAAAGACAGGCATCGTCGTCACACCGGGGAATGCCTTCGGTGCAGGTGGGGAAGGCTACGTGCGGATTAGCTTGATTGCGGATACCGATCGCATGACTGAAGCCCTCAGTCGTCTGAAAAAAGCGGGAATTCGCTACGACAAGCCGATCGTCCTCAACCCCGAAGCTTAACAGCCGATCAAAAAAGCAGCTCACTGTTTTCACCAGGAGCTGCTTTTGTTAACCGATTATCGAATCAGTAGAATCCGACTCTAGCTTAGGAAGCTTTCTGCAAGAGTCCATCAAACCAGGGCTGAAACTGATCACGACGGAAAACCTGTGCCCGTTGGCGCTGATCAAATCGCACTAAACTCGGAATACCATGCTGACTGAGACAGGCTCTCAGCCAAGATGCAACGCCTTGACCAGAATCACAGGGCATCACCACTTGAAACGGACCATACATCAGAAGCAGATGGCTATTGCTATAGAGCGGCGCATCTTCTTCAATTAAACGTGTGAGATAGGTATAGGGGGTATAACTTTCATCATAGGAGCGCTTTGCACCACTCCAGCTCCGACCCGACGAACGTGTTTCCGAAGCAACACCACCTTCTACTTGATTACGACCATACCGACGACTACGCTGTTGAGAATGTCTCTGGGACATATAACTCCTTAATATTACGGGTGAAACCCCAATATCGATTCTAAAAATCCTCTACGCCCCCGTTCTATATCTGGGCAGCCACAAGGTAAAAACTGATATGGGTCAAAAAATTGGAAAATTAGTGCCGTGAATTGCGAGACACTAAACGCACAACCCTTGAGTACGCTACAGAAAAACAAGATTCATTTCCGTAGTCTTGAGTTGAAGCGAGTCAGGTGAAGAGAATTTAATCAACCTTTCGTACTAGTAGTATATTACCTTTTACAAAAAACGGCAAATATTTTTATTCCCTTTACAAACACTTTGTGATACAGAGAACAAAAAATGACTCGATCCACGGACCCTGCTGACATGCCATAGAGCCGTCCATTGAATTTTCTCTAGAACGATCGAATGAATTGATCCTAAACTCTGATAACTTACTGGGATTAGTACAGCGACAGCATTACCATCACTCCTATGGCAGCCTACGAATATCGAGCGGGTCTTGAAGGTGTTCCTGCTACCCAATCCAGCATCAGCTTTGTGGATGGAAAATCAGGAATCTTGGAATATCGGGGCATTGCGATTGACCAATTAGCAAGCCAGAGTACCTTCCTAGAAACAGCCTATCTCTTGATTTGGGGAGCCTTGCCGAGTCGTCAGGAGTTAGCGGCGTTTGAGGGTGAGATTCAGCGGCATCGTCGTCTCAAGTATCGGATCCGGGACATGATGAAATGTTTCCCAGAAAGCGGGCATCCCATGGATGCCTTGCAAGCCTGTGCCGCCGCGCTGGGACTTTTCTATTCGAAACGAGCCATTGATGACCCGGCCTACATGCAGGAAGCGGTGGTGAGACTGTTGGCCAAGGTGCCCACCATGGTGGCGGCCTTTCAGTTGATGCGAAATGGAAATGATCCCGTTCAGCCTCGCGATGATTTAGGCTATGCCGCCAATTTTCTCTACATGCTAAATGAGAAAGAGCCAGATCCATTTTCGGCCCATATTTTCGATGTGTGCTTGACCCTTCATGCCGAGCACACCATTAATGCTTCAACATTTTCAGCCATGGTGACGGCTTCGACCTTGACGGATCCCTATGCCGTCATTGCTTCAGCCGTCGGCACCTTAGCGGGACCCCTCCATGGCGGAGCCGCAGAAGAAGTAGTGGGAATGCTGGAGCGGATTGGGTCAGTGGAGAATGTCCGACCCTTTGTCGATCGCTGCATCGAGCAAAAGCAAAAAATCATGGGCTTTGGCCACAGAGTCTATAAAGTCAAGGATCCACGGGCGACCATTTTGCAAAACCTAGCTGAACAACTCTTCGATCGATCGGGTCAAGATGAGTACTATGCGATCGCCGTAGAACTAGAAAAAGTGGTGGGCGAGAAAATGAGCTACAAGGGCATTTATCCCAACGTCGATTTTTATTCTGGCCTGGTCTACCGCAAGCTCGGTATCCCCACAGACCTCTACACCCCAGTCTTTGCCATCTCTCGCACGGCGGGCTGGCTAGCCCATTGGAAGGAGCAACTCGGCGAAAATCGAATTTTTAGGCCGACTCAGATTTATACCGGACTTCACGAAGTGCCGTACACGGCAATGGACGATCGGTAAACCTCCACCTGGGAATCTTAATCTAATCCAATTAATGGGTGTCACCCCTCTTCACGGAAAATTGTTATTTTGAGATGATGTTAAGGTGACGATTTTCAGGAACTCCAGCCCTCAGAAGAAATTCTGGGGGTTTATTTTTGGCCATTGGCTCAAGTCAATTCTGAGCAATGGGAAAAATCTTTGGACTCAGCCAACAGTGAAATGCGTGTAGGCTCCAAGAGAAAGATATACTGTACGAGTTGAGGCGGATTGTTCGAGTCCTGGATTCGAGTCGCTAGATGTGGAATTGCGAGTGAGTCACGATGAATCAAGGCATTGATTTACAAGGAACTTTTATTGAGTCCTTGCAGGGATTAGGTCTGCCCGCTGGAGCTGCAAAAGCAGTCTGGATGCCGCTTCCGATGCTGATTGTCCTGATCGGCTCGACGGTTGCGGTCTTGATCGCGGTGTGGATGGAGCGGAAGGTTTCGGCAGCAGCGCAGCAGCGGATTGGGCCGGAATATATTGGACCTTTGGGAATTTTGGCTCCGTTGGCCGATGGTCTTAAATTGGTTTTTAAGGAAGATATTGTTCCAGCGAAGGCTGATTCCTTACTGTTTACCCTCGGTCCGATGATCGTAGTGGTTCCAGTCTTTTTATCCTTTCTCATCGTCCCCTTCGGTCAAAATCTCTTGATCAGCGATGTGGGCATGGGTATTTTTCTGTGGATTGCCCTTTCTAGCGTGGTCCCGATCGGACTCTTGATGTCGGGCTACGCCTCAAATAATAAATATTCGCTCTTGGGTGGACTGCGCGCGACGGCTCAGTCTCTCGCCTATGAGATTCCGCTGGCGTTGGCCGTGATGGCGATCGCGATGATGTCCAACTCCCTCAGCACGGTGGACATCGTCCAGCAGCAGGCGGGCTTTGGTCTACTGGGATGGAACATCTGGCGTCAGCCTGTGGGGTTTGTGGTCTTCTTGATTGCGGCCTTGGCAGAATGCGAACGCACTCCCTTTGACTTGCCGGAAGCGGAAGAAGAGCTGGTTGCAGGCTATCAAACGGAATATGCCGGGATGAAGTTTGCCCTGTTTTATCTGGGTTCTTACGTCAACTTGACCCTTTCAGCGCTGTTGGTTTCGGTGCTTTATCTGGGAGGCTGGGAGTCACCCATTCCCGTGAGTTTGATTTCTAGTGCGCTTAATATTAGTGACTCAACGCCTTGGCTACAGGTCATCACAGGAGCCTTGGGTATCGTGATGACGCTGGCCAAGACCTATGCGATCGTCTTCTTCACCGTCTTGATTCGGTGGACCATTCCTCGGGTTCGCATTGACCAACTGCTAGATCTCGGCTGGAAGTTTTTACTCCCAGTCTCCTTGGCGAATCTGCTGGTTACAGCAGGCTTGAAGTTGGCATTCCCCTTTGCGTTTGGCGGCTAGTTCAATCCCTAATTTCACCCGAGTTTGCATCCGAGAGAACCCCCTATGTTGAAATTTCTAAAGCAGGTCGCGGACTACACCAAAGAAGCTGGACAAGCCGCCAAATATATTGGTCAGGGCCTGTCCGTCACCTTTGACCACATGCGTCGTCGTCCCGTGACCGTCCAGTATCCCTATGAGAAGCTGATTCCCTCTGAGCGCTTTCGGGGACGGATTCACTATGAATTTGATAAGTGTATTTCCTGCGAAGTTTGCGTTCGGGTTTGCCCGATTAACCTTCCGGTGGTGGACTGGGAATTTAATAAAGTAACGAAGAAAAAGGAACTGAAGCATTACAGTATTGACTTTGGCGTCTGCATTTTCTGCGGGAACTGCGTGGAATATTGCCCCACCAACTGTCTATCTATGACGGAAGAGTATGAGTTGGCAGTGTACGAACGCCATGAGCTGAACTTTGATAACGTGGCGCTGGGGCGTCTGCCTTCTAAGGTGACGGATGATCCGATGGTGACGCCATTGCGTGAGTTTGCTTACTTGCCGAAGGGTGTCATGAATCCTCACGATTTGCCGGAAGGTTCCCGTCGTGCGGGTAAAACTCCAGCGGAGATTGTGGCGGCGAGTGCGGCTAAGTCTGAAGGCTAGT
>JAAFJU010000302.1 GCA_013298165.1 Synechococcales cyanobacterium bin31.maxbin.ball.101
GGACGATCGTAATATCTTCAAAGGACTTACTAATTCCGCGTGGGGTATAGAGAGACCCGATCGGCACAGTGTAGATCATCACACAGTTGAGATCTTGTAACTGGGGTGCATAATCCGTGAAAAGCCGTTCTGCCACATCCCGAGGCGCTTTATCCAAATCATCCAAAATCACCAAGATTCCCTTCTTATCAGGAAACTTAGCCTGCAATTTCTTAATGCCATCATCCAATAGCAAATTAATATCGGTCTTGAGTCGAGAGACATCTCGCCGCAACACTTCGCGAATGGTCCGCTTATCTTTAGATCCAGCCTTGATATTGGCCACTAATTTAAACAATAACTTCGCCAAAAACGGCGCTTCCCCACCCAAACTCGTCTCAGCTTCAATATTCACCGATCGTTCGATCGTCTCCTCTGTTTCCTCCGTTACCTCCCGAAACCACCCCTCAAAGCTACCCAGCAAGTCCGATCGAAACGTGATCTGATGCTTTCTAAGGGCAAGTTCAACTTGTTGAATAATCAATAAATACAAATCGGTATATTCAACATCATTAATATCAATGACATCTTGCGTCGTGACGAAAATGACCTCATACTGGTCCTGCCAATTTTTCCCCACCCGAATCAGCTCAGAGCTTTTCCCGCTCCCAATGTGCCCTGTGAATAAGATCGTTTTCGACTCTCGCGACTCTACAAAATCCAAGACACTATTCAAGCGAGAAATCACATCATTCCGCGCTTCCAGTGGAACGTAATACTTCTGATCCTCCTCACTCAAAGGGGTTACATCACAGATGCGATAGGCTTCCTTAAGATTTGTGGCTTTTTTAGAGGGCAGAGGCATAAAAGTAGACGGTAAAAGCGGTTGCTTTACATTTTAATCGCAATGGCCTTTTTAGACGCGATCGATTTCATAGTGATGGTGTTGGGCTGGGTTTGGGCGCTTGGGGTGGGGCGGGGCGGATTTGGAGGAAGCCTATGAGTTCGAGTTTGCCGTTGGGGGTGAGGTCTAGGTTTAAAATGCGGGCGGTGATGTTTTGGGTTTCGAGTTGGGTGAGGTCGTAGCCGGGGAGTCCACTGGGGAAAAGCTGCTTGAGGACGATCGGATTGATGGGTTTGTCATTTAATAAAAAGACCGGATTTTCCAGTTGAATCACCTTGCCCATATTGGCGTTGATTTTGGCTTCGAGTTGGATGTTGAGTTGGCTCGGATAGCCTGCTTCGATGACTTGGGCTTGGATTTGCACCTTTTGATCGGGCAACATCTTGACCTTTGGATTGAGGATTTGGTACTTGCGGGAGCCACTGCTGATGCTTTTGAGCCGATCGGTGACTTGGGGTGAGGCAAGGGCTTGGTTGATGTCGGCTTCGGTCAAAGCCAATCGAAATGCACCTTGCACGGGAGATTTGAGTTTGGCTTGGAGTCCGGCGAGTTCGATCGGGTCGGTTTCGAGTTCGAAGGTGTCGATGCGGAGATCTTTCGTGGGAAACAGGCCCCGTCCCGCCACCCGAACTTTGTCAACTTTGCCGCTGAGGAGTTGATAAGTCGGGGCGTTGTCAATGCGGACTTGGAGGACTTCGGCCTTGACGAGCTGCTTACGAATTGCGCTTTCGGCCAGCCGATCGCTTGCGAGACCCACCGGGGAAATAAGGCTGAGAAGTGTTACAAGAATGGCCGAAATCGCTTCCATAGGGTGATCTACTGAGT
This sequence comes from Synechococcales cyanobacterium bin31.maxbin.ball.101, assembly GCA_013298165.1. GTDB lineage: Bacteria > Cyanobacteriota > Cyanobacteriia > Leptolyngbyales > Leptolyngbyaceae > JAAFJU01. The sequence continues at coordinate 1,709 of JAAFJU010000302.1, forward strand.
GTTATCGACTCTTTATCGGAACTATATTTTACAGCCTTTCCCCCGCAGAACTTTAAACTTTGGGAAAAACCACTAGAATCCCTCGATACCTTGTATTTAAAACTACTTTCTCACCTAAAAAACGTCAAAACTCCTTGTTAAGTCTCTATGAATCCCTGGGTTCACAAGAATCAATTCTGGATGGGTCAAGCTATATCTAAATGTATCGAATACTACATTTCTCGCGAAAAGTACGTATTTGTACTTAAACATATGTCTCAAATTGCGGATTGCTGCTTGTTTCAGGAGATTAGGTTATGAATGATCAGAATGGCTGTTCTTCCATTAAAAACTATATGAATGTGATGGAGCTTTTAGTGGAGGACGAGGTTCGGCATCAAGTACAAAAAATGTCGAGACGCCATGCCGAACAGTTGCAATTGGGGGAAATTATTGCTTATGCCTTGAACCAGTTACCATGCCTCTATGCCACGACCACTAGGGGCTGGGATTATCAAGTGAAGCAAGGACGACAAAAGTATGCGGCATTGATTACCCAAGCTGTACGATGTGCGATCAATGCAGTCCTCCGGGATCCAATCATGAGTGCGATCGCCCTGGAAGTGCAAATTCCGGTCTCCCTTCGCAACATTCTCTACGAAATTCGAGTGCTGCTGCAAGACCAAGACTTAGAGTGGAAAGATGTCCCGCCCTCGATCGAGCGATTGTTCCACGATCGGATTCGCTACCACCAACTGGCAAATCCCGTGGAAGCCTCAGCATTAATGGATTTGGGCGCGTATAACCGGGAATATGGCGATCGGCTCAAAATCAAACCCTCGCTTGCCCAAGCCTACTCCAGCGTGATCAATCCCAGGGTGAAGGGTTGAAAAATTGATCGTGCAGGACGCAATGACAGGACGCAATGCTCGGCTACATTTATTTCGTGACGAGCTTTAAATTGATTGCGATAGCATTGACAAGTGTAAAGTAATGAAAAGGAATTTGACATGGCGTTAAACGTTGGGGATGCTTTGCCTGAGGTGAGTCTCAAGTCTCAGACGGGTGATACGGTGAATTTGAAGGATTTTGTGGGTAAGAAGTGCGTGGTGCTGTATTTCTATCCGAAGGATGACACGCCCGGTTGTACGAAGGAGTCCTGTAGTTTCCGGGATAGCTATACGGCGTTCCAGGAGGCGGGTGCTGAGGTGATCGGAATTAGTGCAGATGATCAGGCGTCTCACCAAGCCTTTGCCGCAAAACATCAGTTGCCGTTCACGTTGCTGAGCGATACGGGTAATGCGGTGCGGAAGTCCTTTGGGGTGCCTTCGACTTTTGGAATTTTGCCGGGTCGGGTGACTTATGTGATCGATCTCGACGGGATTGTGCGCCATATGTTCAATTCGCAGTTAAACTTCCAAGGACATATTGATGAGTCGTTGAAAGTGGTTCAAGGATTGGTTTAGGTCATGAAAGGTTCGATCGTAGCTTTGGGATTGATGATAGCTGTTGGATTTGCGAAACCTGCTGAGGCGCAGACGTTTGAAGCGTTTTATCAGCAGGGCATTACGCAGATTCAATC
>JAAFJU010000053.1 GCA_013298165.1 Synechococcales cyanobacterium bin31.maxbin.ball.101
AGTGGGATCTCGTGAGGCGATCGACTTTTTGATTCAGCAGTTGCCGATTCGCTGGAGCAACGATCGCACCAATATCCTCCGCGCCCTGATTAAGATTCAAAATAAAAATGATACCGATAGCATTGCGGATACCTTGGGTCGAACCGAAATCGAAGCGTTGCTAGAGCAGGAACTCATGTTGATTGCCCAAGTGACGGCAGCGATCCTAGACATTACAGGCCGAGTCAAATCTAGAGATCTCGAAGAGATGCTTTACCGCGCCTTACAAGGGGTCCAGACGGATGCGATCGATCGGATCTTTTTGTTGATGCAGTTTTTGTATGAATCAGACGCGATTCAAGCGGCGGCCTATAGCTTGCGATCCGGCATCAATGATGACGTGGCCCAGGGATTAGAAATTCTCGACACCAAGCTCGATATTCCGCAAAAACGAGCCTTACTGGTGATTTTAGAAAATAATTTAATGACCGGGGTGCGATCGCCCGAGACGACTCAGCGGCAAAACCGAGGCCGCTCTAAGAAAAAGAACGTCCAACCTGTTGCCCCCGTAAAAGTTAAAGCAACCCAATGGAGAATGACCCGCCAAGAGCAGCTTGGCTTTGAAATGCAGCTTCAAGTCCTGAGTTCCAGCATGGCGTACAATCCGCTCGAACCGCTCGATCGGATTAAACATCTGTTGGATTTGCGGCATTTCCTCTCGGACTGGGTGGCGGCTTGCTGTTTTCATTTGGTGCGATCGGAGGCTTGGACGCTCGATCGGGAGCAAATCTTGTCGGCATTGCGCGGCGGCAGTAGTCTATTGAGAGAGTCCGCGTTGCTCTACCTCTACAATGCACAACAGCGCGGCCAAACCAAAAGTGCCTTCCTAAAAGTCCTCCCTCGGATGCAAAATGATGCGGATCCCCTGCTCCGTCGTCAAATTCAACAGTGGATGGCAGACTACCAAATTCGTGCGGAAGGGGTGGCTCCCATTCGGCCTGAACCTGAGGAGGAGATCGAGGATATTCCCCAGACCGAGATCTTTGGCTATCGTCCCCGATCGCTCCCCCAAAGCTCTGACACAGGCTCTTCAGCCTAAGTTACTGAGGATTTTAAATTTGCTCCCAAAGATTATTTTTCGGGAATCGAGAGTCGCTCTAAAATAAATGTCATGCTGAATCTTTTTGACCGATTATTACTGATGCGAAAAGTCGATATGTTTCAAGAACTCCGTGAGGACTTCTTGATTCGACTGGTGCCTGTCATGGAGGAACGTCCCTTCAAGCCCAAACAGCCGATTTTTCTTCAAAACGATGAAGGCCGATCGATGTTCATTGTCGCATCCGGAAAAATTAAGATTCATCTGGGCGATCGGATCCTCCAAGAACATGCCCGAGAGGGATTTTTCGGGGAGATGTCGCTCTTTGACTCCGAGATGCGATCGGCATCAGCCACGGCGATCGAGGAAACGGTTTGCCTAGAACTGACGCAACAACATGTGTTCGCGGCGATCGAAGAGACGCCGGGGATCGCCGTCAACATCATCAAAATTTTGTCCAAACGCATTCGCACCCTCAACCGAGAAAAACAAGAGTTGAATGCGCTGAATGAGCGGCTGCGATCGGGAACGACGGTGCCCTTACTGAAAAGCTAAGTTAAAAAGCTAATCCCCCGATCGAACCGTTCTCACCCTAAATCGTCACACCTAGCATCTCAGAGAGGTGGGCTTTTAGGTCTTGGTTGAATTGATCTCGGCCTGAAAACCGATCGCTTTTTTCCGCCCGATGCTCACTATTTAACATCCAGCCATAGTCGGATCCAAGACGAAGCTTGTCACCCCAGTCCGCAACAGAGATGATGAGACGGTGGAAGGGGGAATTGTCCACGTCGGTGACTTTGAAGACGTAGTTATAGGTGTTTTGGTTGGCGGAGGCGACAGTGGAGGACTGCTCGTAGCGGTCTTTGAGGATTTGACCGACTTTAGCGGCGAGTTCGGGATTTTCGATTTCCTCTAGGGTCTTCACGGCCAAGGTCAACTCAAAATAAAATTCTTCAACAGGGACAAACTCTAACTGCATGACGATCGCCTCTTCTCTGACCTAAATCTGGCCTGGTAAATACGGGATTGGACTGGGTTGTGAAACCGTACATCATCCTATCGGGCTGTCTGTCCAGACACAAGCGACTTGACAAGACAGAAGTGGCAAGTCGCACAAATGTAACGCAATGTGTGGATGTTGAGGTGAATGTTGAAGAAGTACTGCGATTTTTGGAACCCCTTTGATCTGTCTGTTTAGAATCGAGTCATCTGAATATTTTTCTTTGCCAAATTTCTTGAAATTTTCTGGATATCAATTTCTCTAGCTTGCTCACCTCACTCCCCTTCGATAGCTATGTTGACAGCTAACTTTCCCTGGCTGACGACGATCATCCTCTTTCCGATCGCAGCGTCGCTATTGCTCCCCATCATTCCCGACAAAGAAGGGAAAACCGTCCGCTGGTACGCCCTCGTGGTCGGCCTGATTAATTTTGTCATGACTGTCACGGCCTTCTGCCTTGGCTTTGACTTCCACGATGCTGGAATGCAGATGTTCGAGCGTTATAGCTGGGTGCCGCAGCTTGACCTGAACTGGTCCGTGGGGGCCGACGGTCTATCGATGCCGCTCATTCTATTGACGAGTTTTATCTCCACCTTGGCGATTTTGGCGTCCTGGCCGATTACCTACAAGCCCAAGCTGTTTTATTTTTTGATGCTGGTGATGTACGGCGGCCAGATCATGGTCTTCGCTGTGCAGGATATGCTGCTGTTCTTCTTGGCTTGGGAACTGGAACTGCTTCCGGTCTATCTCATGCTCTCCATCTGGGGTGGTAAAAAACGGCTCTACGCGGCGACGAAGTTCATTCTCTACACCGCTGGGGGATCGCTCTTTATCTTGGTGGCGGCGCTGGCCATGGCCTTCTACGGCGACACTGTGACCTTTGACATGCAGGCGTTGATGGCGAAGGACTATCCGGTGCAGTTCCAGCTTTGGGCCTATGCGGCGTTCTTGATTGCCTATGGCGTGAAACTGCCGATTATTCCGCTCCATACCTGGTTGCCCGATGCCCATGGTGAGGCGACGGCTCCGGTTCACATGTTGCTGGCCGGGATCCTGCTCAAGATGGGTGGGTATGCCTTGGTGCGGATGAATGTGGAGATGCTGCCTGCAGCCCATGCGATCGTGGCTCCTGCCCTAGTGATTCTCGGCGTCATTAATATCATCTATGCCGCCTTGACCTCCTTTGCCCAGCGCAACCTGAAACGAAAAATTGCCTATTCGTCCATCTCCCACATGGGATTTGTGCTGATCGGGATGGCGTCGTTTACAGACTTGGGCATGAGCGGGGCGATCCTGCAAATGGTCTCCCATGGGTTGATTGGGGCGAGTTTGTTCTTCTTGGTGGGTTCTACCTATGATCGGACCCATACCCTGATGCTGGACGAAATGGGCGGCGTGGGTCAGAAGATGCCGAGAATCTTCTCCATGTTCACCGCTTGTTCTCTCGCCTCCTTGGCCTTGCCGGGGATGAGCGGCTTTGTGGCTGAACTGATGATCTTTATTGGGTTTGCCACCAGTGATGCTTATTCATTGACCTTCCGGGTCGTCATGGTGATATTGGCGGCGATCGGGGTGATTTTGACACCTGTGTATCTGCTGTCGATGCTGCGTGAGATTTTCTACGGCCCTGAGAATAAGGAACTGACCTCCCACGAAGCCTTGATCGATGCGGAACCCCGAGAGGTGTTTATCATTGCCTGTCTCTTGGTGCCGATCATTGGCATTGGTCTCTATCCGAAGCTCTTGACCCAGATCTACGACACGAAGACCTCGCAGATTATTGCCCGAATCCGAGATGTCAATCCGGTCTTGGTGGCGCAGAAGGCTGAGGCAAGAGTCTTGGCTGAGCGAGTGGACTTAACGCAGTCGGCCTTGCCTATAGAAGCACCTGTGTTGCGATAGATACAATTCGACTGAAATTGCGCAAAAAGGGGCTGGGATCGTCTGATTCCAGCCCCTTCATGTTCTTTAACGTTGGATCCAAGTTTTGCAGGTTAGGAAGGTGCTAAAATTTGATCCTTCAGAATTCCGATCGACTTACCGGGGTTAGCCCCCACCCGCATTCAATAAATTCCTATGGTTATGACCTACGCCACGCCAGTCGTCGAAAGAAAGCCCTCCAAAGTTGAAGGCATCAAAGAACGCAGTCAGTTTCTGCGTGAACCTGTTGCATCTGAACTGAAAAATGACCTGAATTATTTCTCCGAAGATGCAATTCAGCTCATGAAGTTCCACGGCTCCTATCAACAGGACAACCGTGAGAACCGGATCCGAGGCCAGGAAAAGGACTACCAGATGATGCTGCGAACCCGCAGCCCTGGGGGATTTATCCCACCGGAACTCTACCTCGCCCTCGATCGCCTGTCCGATCAATACGGCAACCACACCATGCGGGCCACCACCCGTCAAGGATTCCAGCTCCACGGCATCCTCAAGCGCGATCTCAAGGCCACGATCGCCGAGATTGTGAAACATATGGGTTCGACCCTGGGAGCCTGCGGAGACCTCAACCGCAACGTCATGGCCCCACCCGCGCCCTTCACCGATCGGCCCGAATACATTCTCGCAAGAGACTACGCCAACCGTGTGGCGGATTTGCTGACGCCGCAGACGGGGGCCTATTACGAAATTTGGCTCGATGGCGAAAAAGCGATCTCAGCGGAAGAGCATCCCGATGTGGTGGCAGCCCGGAATGCAGGGGCGTTCCAGGACTCTGAGGAGCCGATCTATGGCACCTACTACATGCCTCGGAAGTTCAAAGCCGCTGTGACTGTACCGGGAGATAATTCCGTTGATTTGTTCTCCCAGGATTTGTCTCTGGTGGTGATTAGCAACACGGATGGAACGCTCAAGGGCTTCAACATCTACGCAGGCGGCGGTCTCGGTCGCACCCATGGCAAGGAAGAAACCTTCGCTCGCATCGCCGATCCGATCGGATTTGTCGATGGCAAGGACATCTATGAAGCAGTGAAGGCGATCGTCTTTACCCAGCGCGACTACGGCAACCGCAGCGATCGGCGTCAGTCCCGCTTGAAATATCTGATCCATGAGTGGGGCGTTGAAAAATTCCGTGCGAAGGCGGAAGAGTATTTCGGCAAGCCGTTTAAACCGATGAAGAAAGTTCCAAAGTGGAGCTATCTCGACTTTCTCGGCTGGTCTGAGCAGGGCGATGGCAAACACTTTGTCGGCATCTCCATTGAAAATGGTCGCGTCAAGGATGAGGGCGAGTTTAAGCTCAAATCCGCGCTGAAAAAGATTGTCGAAACCTATCGCTTGCCGATGGTTTTGACGCCGAGCCAGAATGCGATTCTGTACGACATTCGATCGGAAGATAAAGCCACGATCGCCCAAATCCTCGCAGACCACGGCATCAAGACCGAAACCGAAATTGATAGCCTAGAGCGCTATTCCATGGCTTGTCCAGCGTTGCCGCTGTGCGGCTTGGCTAATGCCGAGGCAGAACGAGTCTTACCCAGCATTTTGGAGAGAATGCGATCGGTATTGACCAAGGTTGGATTGCCGGATGAGTCGTTTATCACTCGGATGACGGGTTGCCCGAATGGCTGCGCTCGGCCTTATTTGGCGGAAGTGGGCTTCGTGGGCAACGGACCAAACCAGTACCAGCTTTGGTTGGGTGCGGCTCCGAATCAAACTCGACTGTCCCAGGTCTATATCGAGAAGCTCAATGCGGATGATCTCGAAACCACGTTGGAGCCTGTGTTTGCGTTCTTTAAGAAGCGTCGTCGTAAGGATGAGAGCTTTGGGGATTTCTGTCATCGCTTAGGCTTTGATGCGATTCGGGCTTTTGCGGAGAACTATGGCAAGCCGACGGGAGGCCGATCGACGCCTGACCAACGCAAGCGGGTCACGTTGCGAGATGAGACCTACCTGAAACTTCAGCGCATTGCCCTCAGTCAAGGGAAGACCATGGCGGATATGGCGACGGACATCATTGCTCAGGCATTGAGTGGAATTCCTGAACCAGAGATTGCGCCGAAGGTTGTTGCAGAGGTTTCGGCAGAGGCTAGGGCAGAGGCGGTTGCGATCGTTGAACCTGTGACTCAATCTGCTGCACCCACCGCTGCTGCACCTAATCCCTACAGACCGACTGGGTTTTAGCTAAAGCCTGCTCCCCCTAATCCCTCTTTTTCGAAAGGGGGATTGGAACATAACGGGTCGGGAGACCGGATAGAATAGGAAATGGTTGTCTTAGATTGAGCAAACGAATCATGCCGAATATTTCAAACATCACCGTCAAGACCATTACGGGCGCTGAGAAAAAACTCTCGGACTACGCCGGGAATGTGGTTCTCTGTGTGAACGTTGCCTCCTACTGTGGCTACACGGGCCAGTACAGTGGACTGGAAGCGCTAAATAAAGAGTATGGTGCGAAGGGCTTGAAGGTTTTGGGCTTTCCTTGTAATGACTTTGGGGCGCAGGAACCGGATAGCAATGAAAAGATCGCGACCTTCTGTGAAACGAGCTATGGCGTCACGTTTGATATGTTCGATAAGGTGAAGGTGTTGGGCGGAGACAAACATCCGCTCTATGCTGAACTGACCCAAACGGCTCCTTCGGGCGATGTTAAGTGGAACTTTGAGAAGTTCCTCGTCAACAAGAAGGGCGAGGTGATCGGTCGTTATCCCAGTAGTGCGACTCCGGCGAGTCTGGCTGCGACGATCGAAGCTGAACTGGCGAAGTAGTTAGGTTCGGGCTTCGGCTCCGCTCAGCCCACGGAGATCTTGAGGGGTGAGCGAAGTTGGGGTTCGGCTCCGCTCACCCCACGTAGGTTTTGAGGACTGAGCGGAGTCGAAGTCCGGCTTGGTCGATCAACCTCACGCGAATTGAGGGCTGAGCGGAGTCGTTCGCGAAGCGTTGCGTCAGCAAAGCCCGGTTTGGTTCAACGTAATATCTCCAAATATCTCCAAAATTAAGCATCCCAACAACGGTAATGAGAACAGTCCTGCAAACCTTCACCTCCTCGATCGCAAAACTCATCCCAGTTTGGACGAGCCAATGGTTTGCCAGCCGATCGCGCGCAATCAAATTCATCGCAGGTCTTCTCATTGCTCTGGGTCTCACATTTCAACTCTCAGCCTGTAACCCCGCCAGCCTGGGTGCCAGCCGATCGCAAATCGTCATCGCCCAACTCGGCAACCCCAAGACCTTTAATCCTGCCCTTGCAAACGAAATTCCGATCGTTTACGCCTACACCCACGAAAGTTTGATCGGGACCAATGGCATGACTCAAGAAGTCGAGCCTGCCTTGGCTGAGAAATGGGAGTTTTCCGCCGATCGTCGCACCATTACCTTTACCCTTAGACCTGATCTCAAATGGTCTGATGGTCAGGTGTTGAATGCAGATGATGTGGTGTTTACGTTGCAGGATATTTTCTTTAATCCTGACATTCCTAGCGATGCGCAAGATACGTTTCGCATTGGGAAAGATAAGAAATTTCCGGCTGTGAATAAGCTGGACGATCGGCGCATTGCTATTGTTTCGCCCGAATCCTTTGCGCCATTGCTCAGACAAATTGGATCTGCACCGATTTTGCCGAAACATGTTCTTGAGAAATCAGTGAAAACCAAAAAAGACGGTAAACCTGAATTTCTGTCTACTTGGGGCGTTGGCACGGATCCCAAAACCATTGTTTGCAATGGCATGTATGTCTTCGAAAATTACGTGCCAAATCAACGTCTAAGCTTTAAAAAGAATCCCTACTACTGGCGCAAAGATGCCAAGGGCGGGGCAATGCCTTACATCGATCGGATTGTGTGGAAATCGGTGGACAACAATGATACGTCCATGATGCAGTTTCGATCGGGTGGGCCGGATGTGCTGGAACCCATTCGTCCTGAGGATTTTGGGCTGCTTAAAACTGAAGAAAAACGCGGTAAATTCAAAGTCCATGTGGGCGGATTGCGTCAGGGCTTTAATTACATGACGTTCAATCAAAACCAGGGGAAACGCAATGGCAAACCGTTGATTGATCCGATCAAATCCAAATGGTTTAATTCCGTCGAATTTCGTCAGGCAGTGGCCTATGGTCTGGACCTCGATCGCATGACCAATAATCTCTTTCGCGGCATTGGCGATCGGGTCCATTCAAGCGTCCCGACCCTTAGCCCCTTCTATCTCTCCCCTGAAAAAGGACTTAAAACCTATGGGTATAATCCTGAAAAATCAAAGGAGTTATTAAAGAAAGCGGGATTTGTTTATAACGATCAAAATCAATTGCTCGACAGTGCCGGAAATCGAGTGAAATTTACGATCGCCACCAATGCCGAAAACGCCCTCCGCGCCAAAATGGTCGCCCAAATCAAACAAGACCTAGGCAAGCTAGGTATGGAGGTTTCGATCAATCAATTGGCCTTTGGGGTGCTCATTGAAAAAATGGAAAGTGCCATGGATTGGGAAGCGGTGTTGATGGGCTTTGGGAGTGGCGGTCCTGACCCTCACAACGGCAGTAATATTTGGCTAACCGATGCCCAATCCCACCACTTCAATCGCAAACCCTCTGCGGAATCACCTCAACTAGAAGGGCGCGTTGTAGCGGATTGGGAGAAGAAGATTGAGGAATTGTATATTAAGGGATCTCAAGAAATGGATGAAACCAAACGCAAAGCTATCTACAATGAGTTCCAACAAATTGCCCAAGAGCAAGTGCCCTTTATCTATCTCGTCAATGCCCGAATTATGGGTGTGACCCGCGATCGGATTACGGGTGTCAATTATCCCGAGGGCGGTGACGCGCTTTGGAATCTCCATGAGTTGAACACGGCAGACTAGTTATTATTGCCGGACTTCGACTCCGCTCAGTCCTCGAAGTCTCCGTGGGCTGAGCGGAGTCGTAGTTTACGTCCGTAAGGACTAGCCCAAACACAACGAAGACTGATCTACTGAATTTTGGAGTTGAGATGATGGGACGCAACAAATCTTGGATTCAGTTTGGAACGATCGTCGCATTCTCCCTACTATTGCCTTTCGCATTGTCATCCTGTCAACCGAAGCGTCCCAACGCCCAAGACACCCTCCATCTCCTCACCCCCACCGACCCCAAAACTTTCAACTACGCCAACAGCGCATCGGTTCCAAACGTCTTTTTGTTTAGTCATGAGGGCTTGACGCGGGAGAATGGTGCGACGGGGGACGTGGAGCCGGGATTGGCTGAGAAATGGGACTATTCTGCCGATCGTAAACGAGTGGTTTTCACCCTGCGCGCGGATCTTAAATGGTCCGATGGTGCGCCGTTGACCGCTGATGATGTCGTCTTTACCTACAACGATATTGTCTTTAATCCCAAAATTCCGATCGAAGCTAAAGATCAAATTCGCGTGGGTGATAAAGGCGAATTTCCTAAGGTGAAAAAACTGGACGATCGGCGCATTGAGTTTGTCTTCCCCGAACCCTTTTCACCGTTTTTGCATACCACAACCGGAGGCCGCACCGGGTCCGTTGCTATCTTACCGAAACACAAACTAGAAACGCTCGTCAAAACCCTCGATGCCAAAGGCAATCCCAAATTCATCGCCCACTGGGGAACCGATACCAATCCCAAAGATCTCGTCGTCAATGGTCCCTATCAAATCGAAAGCTACGCCACCGGGCAGCGCGTGATTTATAAACGCAATCCGCACTATTGGCGTAAAGATGCGGATGGAAAACCGTTACCGAAGTTCGATCGGATCATTTGGCAGGTGATTGAAAATCAAGATACACAATTAATTAAGTTTCGATCGGGTGACTTAGATGTGATGGGCGATGTGCGGCCTTTGAAAGCCGAGTACTATGCATTGCTCAAACAGGAAGAACAACGCGGGAATTTCAAAGTTTTAGATGGTGGGCCTTGGTCGGGGGTATTGCAGTTTGTGTTCAATCTCAGCACGGCAAAGGATGCGAAGGGTAAGCCTTTCGTCGATCCCAAGAAGTCGCGCTGGTTTAATATGAAACCCTTTAGACAAGCGATCGCCTACAGCATTGATAAAGAGCGCATTAATACCAATATTTTTCGCGGCGTCGGCGTGATTCAGAACTCGCCCATTTCAGTTCAAAGTCCATTCTTCCTTTCCCCAGAACAAGGCTTAAAAACCTATCCTCACAATCTTGAAAAAGCCAAGAAAGTTTTGACGGACGCGGGTTTTAAATACAATGCCCAAGGGGAACTCTTTGACGATCGAGGCGATCGGGTGGAGTTTGATCTCATTACCAATGCCAATAATCTGGTGCGCGTTGCGATTGGATCGCAGGTTCAACAGGATCTTAAAAAGATTGGGATTAAGCTCAATTTTCAAGCGATTAATTTCAGTGTATTGGTCGGCAAAATCAATGAATCCCGCGAATGGGACACCCACATGATCGGCTTTGAGGGCGGGGTTGAGCCGCATCTGGTCTCTAACCTGTGGCTCAGCAGCGGGGGTTCTCATTCATTTAATCTGAAGCAGCAGGCGGGACAGCCGGAAATCAAAGACTATGCGCCGAAGCCCTTTGAAGTGGAAATCGATCGGCTCTTCCGAGAGGGTGCCCGCGAATTCGATCCCGCAAAACGTCGTAAAATTTATGTGGAATTTCAGCAATTGATTCAAGAGGAATTGCCGATTATTCATTTGGTTAACGATCGGGCATTTATGGTGGTTCGCAGAGATATTGAAGGTTTGAATTATAATGGATTGCCCTTTTGGGGATTATGGAACATTGATGAGGTTTATCGCAAATGAGTACGAATTCTCCTGAAGGACTCCGATCTCTATTGGATGCCGTGGCCAGCGGCCAAGTGAGTCCCGATTCGGCATTGCTGTCGTTAAAAGATTTGAGTTTTGAAAAGGTGGGCAACTTTGCCCATGTGGATCACCATCGGGCATTGCGGACGGGGTTTCCGGAAGTGATCTGGGGACCGGGAAAGACGCCGGAACAGATTGCTAAAATTATGATGGCGATGCGCGATCGATCGAACACCATTATGGCTACTCGCATTGAGCCTGATGTGTTTTTAGAAATCCAAACCTTGCTGCCAGAGGTTCGCTATTACGATCGTGCTCGCATTTGTGCATTATGTGAGACTGCGATTCCTAAACGGTTAGGCACTGTCACTATTTTGACGGCGGGGACAGCGGATTTGCCCGTGGCGGAAGAGGCGGCGGTGACGGTGGAGTTGGCGGGCTTTGGGGTCGATCGGCTTTGGGATGTGGGGGTGGCGGGGATTCATCGGCTGTTGGCGCAGCGGGAGGTGATCGATCGGGCGCAGGTTTTGATTGTGGTGGCGGGAATGGAAGGGGCCTTGCCGAGCGTTGTGGGAGGCTTAGCGGATTGTCCGGTGATTGCGGTGCCGACAAGTGTGGGATATGGTGCGAGTTTTGGTGGGGTGTCGGCGCTGTTGGGGATGTTGAATTCCTGTGCGTCGGGGATTGGGGTGGTGAATATTGATAATGGCTTTGGGGCTGCGATGTTAGCTTGTCAGATTTTGCGCGGGTGGGAAAAGTCCTGACGAACTGCCCCCAAACCCCCAATTCTGGGGGCTATGAAAGTTGATACAGTATGATGTGAGAGCCATTCAAACAAGTTTCTGCGAGGTCTGGTGATGACGATCGCTCTTGAGAAGCCTAAACCATTGACGAGTTCTATCTTTCGGCGTTATGACGCGACTTGGCAAGACTATTTGGCCTTGCGAGATAGTGAAGAATTCGATTGGAAAAAAATCTCATTTCATCAAGGATGGCTGTGGGCAGATATGGGAACTGAAGGACTAGGACATTCGGGATTTAGCGATTTGATAACGGCAATATTTTTTATGTGGGCCGCTCTGCACCCTAAAACACCGTTCCAATCCTACGGTCGATGCCTGATGGATTTGCCGGAGACTCATGCTTGTGCGCCGGATTTGGTGCTTTATAAGGGTGAAGATATTCCAAAGTGGAAGCTGGGTGAGCCTCGTCGAATTGAGCTAAAACGTCATCGGTTGCCGGATTTGGTGGGAGAGATTTCGGATACGAGTTTGAGTTTGGATTTGGATGAGCAGAAGCGGTTGTATGCGAGTTTGGGGATTGCGGAATATTGGGTGATTGATGTGAAGGGTGCGAGGGTGTTTGCGTTTGCGTTGCAGGCATCGGGAAAGTATGAACCGATCGTCACGTCACAAATTCTTGAAGGACTCCCGATCGTCCTCCTAGAACAAACCCTAGAACGTCTAGCCGAAGAAACCAACACTGCTGCTGCCAATTGGTTTATGAAACAGTTGAGCTAGGATAAACTGTCTTGCCTAGCTCAAGCATTCCTAAACATCCTCTGGATTGATGCCTAATTCTCGCAACTTCGCCGCTAGCCGATCGGCCCTGTCCATTTCCCGATCGGCTCGTTCCTCACCCGTGAGCAGCAAGTTTCCCGCATTATCCCACCAGCGTAACCAAGGAAGCGCTTGATTCATATATTCGCCTTGCCAAATCCCGAGTTCAACCCCCAGTTCTGGAATGGGATAATGCCCCCGATCGTTCGGTTGACAGAGCTGATAGCGATTGCCGATCAATTGGTAGACTTCGACAGAGGCTTTCTTGACTTCATAAATGGCGTAGAACGGGATTCGGACGGCTTGTTCATACACCCAGAATTTCCCGCCTTTCGCGTCATCACCCGAAAATGGCGAAGTCCGATCGCGCTCTTCAGAGCCATTCCCAGAGACAAACTCGATCGCTAACAAGGGCGCAATCACTTCTTTCCACATGACGTACGATCGTCTGTAATCGCCATCTAAAAGCGGTGCGACATTAGGAACATAAAACCAATCCGGAGCCTCGCAGCCCTGTTCCGGTGGCTCCGTCAATCGCCAATAAATGCCAGAATCCTGCCCGATCGCAAATTGCCCGTCAGGATGTAATTGATTGAGTACAGGATAAATGGAACTGGTGAGCAAAAGACTCTGCGGATGTTCTTGAAAATTTTTCACAAAAGTTCCATCCGACTCCGGCAATTGAGTGTGGTCAGGCAGTTCGAGTTTAAGGGGTGGTCTGGATTGGGCGATCGTCATGGGAGATCCTACCGATCGGAACGACTCTATTTTAGCGCTAATGAATCATACCTGGCATCGTAGGAATGTTCAATTTTTGAAACGCTGAGCGTCTGATAGAATCTTCTACTGAGAATCATTCCCTCAGGAGCCAGCCCAATGCATAAAATCTTAATGCCGATCGTCATTGCCACAGTCCAACTGGCGATCGTCCCGATAGCAGGCATACGGCAGCCTGCTCATGCTTCAACCCCAACAGCTCAAACCCTAAATCCCTATTCAGAACCCATTCTCAAAGCAATTTTGGCCAGTTGTAGTAACGGGGCATCGAGCTTAAATCTGGGCGTTCCCTTGTCGCGCAAAGTCGGACGCACCGCACAACAAATTCTGGATGAATCGTTTGCTCAAATGCAAAAACAGTCAAAGCAACGGGAAGATGCGATCGCAGGACAAGTCCAACAACGATTAGCACAATTACAAGCCCAAATAAAAGATAAGAAGAAACTAGAGACGGAGCTTAAACAAATTGATACCGTGATTGCAACTGGAAAGGTCAATGGTAAAGCAATTGATCCAGAGCAACTAGAATTTCTTAAAAAAAGTCGAGATGATATCAAAAAATTAAGTGAAGATCCTAGTTATCTCAAAGTCATGGCTCAAAGGGCTTCTGATGAAGAACTAGCCCAAGTCCGATCGGATCTGGCCGCGTCCAAACTCAAAATAGATGCTTGTTCCTGTGTCTCCACGACGCTACAGACACAGTATACCGAACAAGAATTTCTGCGCCGATCGATCGAAGAGTTCCAGTCCGGCCCAGCAATTTCCAAAGATTGGCAATCGGCTTTACAAACCTGCAAAGCCCCTTCTACGAAGTAAGATCTGCAATCTTCCATTCAAGATTCGATCGGCTAAACATAAAAACTCCGGTTCCCCCAGAATTGGGGGTTAGGGGGCCATCAAGATTTCGGCAACTTATATTGCGCCACAATCCGCTTTGCAAACTCTGGCACATGCTGATCTAGCTTACTCGCATAATTGCGTTTAACAAAAAGGTAATTGCGGGTGAAATGGGAATCGATCGAAAACCGCGCATACTCCAACCCCTTCGGCCCAATCTGCTTAATCACCACCCCCAACGCCTTCGCAAACCACATGGGCAAGGTCATCGCCTGATCGTAAGCCGCAATCCCTTGCTGCACAGCTTCCTTACGATTTCCCTGACTCATCACAGGCTTCGTCGTAATGGCATCTTGCACCAACTCCAGCATTTCCGCTCCTGTTTCATTTCGCACCACAATCCACTGCGACCCAAACTCCGCTCCCATATACCCAACCACAATATCCGCCAACGCATTCGTATAGTCAAAACAACTCAAACAAGACGGCGCAAACACATCTTTTAATTCTTTAGTATTCAACCCAAAAAACGGCACCAACTCCGTCGAACCATCTTCATATTTGAAATGGACATTGAAGTCCTGCATAAACTCGTAATACACCACCGTCTCAGGCGATCGGCTCGTCGTCTCCAAGAACTTCTGAAGCCCCGCACGGCTAACATTATCCGTGCAAGGCGTTCCCAAAACGTAGAGTTTTTCCAAACCAATTTTGTCCTGAACGGCCCGCAGCGCTTGAATTTGACAGCCGACACCGATGACCAGGAGTTTTTTTAGGCCCGATCGTTCGACCAAATCCAAAATATTGAGATTGGGCGACAGTGTGGGTTTATTCACCTTAGCCGCAAGAATATCTTCACGGGTTTTCGCAATCACGGGGACGGGCGTAAACCGATCGTCCACGGCACTCTGCACACAGACTACGCCTTCCACGAGACCTCGTTCTAGCATTTCAATGGCGATCGTGCTGACAATGCCTGTCCATTGCGCACCGGGAATCGGCTCTTTTTTTCGCGCTTGCATCATGGACTGATGAACGCCGAAGTACAGTTCTTCAGGGGAGTCGAGGTCACGACTGCGGCCATGGACTAGGGTTTCCAGCTTGTCGAACTGCTGGTTGATGAACGCGCAAGCCTCTTTGACATAGTGAATGTAAGATGTATCGCATAGCCCACACTCACTGCATAATTCCTTTGCAGGGCGACGACTGCCAGGTTTGAGGGCTTTGGACTTTTGGTGAGGCTTCGCGGCGTAAGTCATGGCGAACGATCGGGTGGCTAAAGGTGAATCTTAAAAATCAGCACCTTTCACCTTACCGCAGATCCTGACAAGGCGCACTCAGGAGGCGAATTCTGGAGATGCAAATCTGAGACTAGACCCGAAGAATTTATAACAAGCAGTGCAACTTGACCAAAGGCGCTCTAAAATGAAAGATGATTGACGTTTTCAAGTAGACATTCTCAGGAGAAGACCCATGACCCAGGCAGTCGCAACAGCACCCACGAAAGGCATTTTGATGTCAGACGCTGCCTTAGCCCAGGTTCGCGCACTACGGGACCAGCAAGGAACCGACCTTTGCCTGCGCGTCGGTGTCCGAGGCGGCGGTTGTTCAGGCATGTCCTACACAATGGACTTTGAACAGCTCAGCAATGTTCGCCCTGATGATGAAATGTACGACTATGACGGATTTCAAGTCGTTTGCGATCCCAAAAGCCTGCTGTATATCTATGGCATGATGCTCGACTACAGCAACGCCCTCATCGGCGGCGGCTTCCAGTTCACCAACCCCAACGCCGACCAAACCTGCGGCTGCGGTAAATCCTTCTCCGCTTAGTACGTAGACGACAAAACCCTCTTAACCCGCAACGGCGGGTTTTGTATGTGTAGCCGCGAATTCATTCGCCAAGGCACCCAATTCATCATAAAAAACCCGTCTTTACTAGAGATTGTAAAGGCGGGTTTTTTGAAGGTTTAAGTTTGAATGGATGATTTACTCGTTTTCCATAGGCAAATAGACATTAGGTTTGCTAGAGAACACGATCGACTGGACGATGTTTCATAGGCATAACAAATGAACAATTACGCTTTCGTAAAACACGATCGTTTAACACGCATTGCATTTAACATTTGCAGAATGTTTCATAGGCAATAAATTGGATAGGAATGGATAGCCTAAACGGGTATGACAGCCCCTATTCCCGCTTGACGGTATTCTTATCGCCAGTAAACGGTAGCGCGCCTGTCGCTGGGTAGTTGTCATCATTCAACCCGAAGATCCGACTCATGGCCTCCGAAACATAGGAAACCGTCGTCTCAAAAAACCTTGGCATATGCATAGACAAGCCTCGCAATTAAACAGTGATGAACTTGGATTTGAAGAGGAACCAGTATCAACGTGTCTTTGGGAAAAGGTACAAATGGTGTTGGGATTTGAACCTGCTTTCACTATAGATCGCTCCATCCCATTCACAAGTCCCCGACATATTTCTTTTCAAACCGCCATCAAAAGCGTCATTTTCAGCACAGTTTTATTGAGAAAAACTATAAATAACTAGAGCCAAAAGCTGCTAGATCAACAAAGAGAAGAATATTTCCTGAGAAAACCTCTAAAAGCCTTCTTGACTTTTGGTTAAAACTACCATAATATAGGGTCATCGTTGTTCAACCCATTGTTATGGCTGCTGTGATGACTGAACTTCAAAGCGATCGTTTCAATCCTGTCATGAATCAAATCAATTTAAATGATATGAGTTTGCTGACAGACTTGTATCAAATTACAATGGCGGCTTGCTATGCGGGAGAAGGGCTAGAGAATCGATCGGCTAGTTTTGAACTCTTTACGCGGAAGCTACCGCAGGACTTTGGATATTTGGTCGCGATGGGATTGCAGGAGGCATTGCGGTATTTGGAAACATTGCAATTTACCCCAGACCAAATCGCCGCACTTCAATCGACTCACCTCTTTGAAAACGCCCCCGATCGCTTCTGGGAATTATTACAAACCGGAACCTTCACAGGCACCGTCTGGGCCGTTCCTGAAGGCACAATAGTTCTGCCCAATGAACCGATATTGCGGGTCGAAGCGCCTCTCTGGCAGGCCCAATGGGTCGAAACCTATTTGCTAAATGTGATCAATTACCAAACGCTTGTCGCCACCCGATCGGCCCGCATTCGCGACATTGCAGGCGATGATGCAAAACTGTACGAGTTTGGCACTCGCAGAGCCTTCAGTCCCCAAGCAGCCTTGTTTGCGGCGAGGGCTTCGATCGCCGCTGGATTTGATGGAACTTCGAATGTCATGGCCGCATTGCAATTAGGTCGCATTCCCGTGGGCACCATGGCGCATTCTTTGGTCATGGCCTTAGCGGCCACCGAAGGCAGTGAAGCCAAAGCCTTTGAAGCCTTTCACCGCTATTTCCCAGCGGCACCGCTGTTGATTGATACCTATGACACCATTGCCGCCGCCAAAGCCTTAAAAGCAAACCCACCGGAACAATTAACGGGCGTGCGGATTGATTCGGGTGATTTGGTAGCATTGTCTCAAGAGATTCGGGAACTGTTACCGGGAGTCGCGATCGTTGCCAGTGGTGACTTAGACGAGTTTCGCATTGCAGAATTGAATGCATCCGGGGCTTGTCTAGATGGCTACGGCATTGGAACGCAATTGGTCACAGGCAATCCCGTCAATGGCGTATACAAACTCGTCGAAATCGATGGCATCCCCGTCATGAAAGAAGCCCTCAATAAAAAAAGCTACCCCGGTCGCAAACAGGTGTTTCGTAGAATTGATGAAGCGGGATTGACCGATCGGATTGGGTTGATGACTGATACAATTCAATCCAATGAAACGCCATTACTGCAAAAAATGATGGAAAACGGTCAACGACTCCACCCCGAAGAATCCCTAGAAACCATTGCCATCCGCACCCGAAAATCGGTCCTGAACCTGCCTCTAGAAATGCGAAAGGTCCGAGGAGCAACGATCGTGGTTCCAGAAATCTCACCGAGTTTGGATCAATTGGTGACGAAGACGGCGCGATCGGTGGCCCCCTAACCCCCAATTCTGGGGGAACATTCTAAAACATCTACCTAATGCACCTATGCCTTCTCCTAAAATTGCTCTTTTTGGAACTAGCGCCGATCCCCCGACCTATGGTCATCTTGCGATTTTGCGATGGCTGTCCTATCGCTACGATCGCGTCGGAGTCTGGGCTTCGGACAATCCCTTTAAACGGGACCAAACGCCCCTCTCCCACCGCAATCAAATGCTGCGATTGCTCACCCAAGCGATCGAACCCCAAACGCCCAACCTACAAGTTCACCCCGAACTCAGCTATCCTCGCACCATTACCACCGTCCACCGTGCCCGTGAAATTTGGCCCCAGGCCACGTTTACCTTTGTCCTCGGGGCTGACTTACTGGCGCAGTTAACGACCTGGTATCAAGCCAAGGAACTTCTGGCAGAAGTGGACTTACTGGTGATTCCCCGTCCCGGCTATGCCATTTTGCCCGAGTCCATTGCCCGCATCGATCGCATGGGTGGAAGCATGACGATCGCCGATCTCACCACCCCCGATGTCTCATCCAGTGCCTACCGCAGTTACACCAACCCCAACGCTGTCCCGTCTTTAGTCCAACACTATATTCAACAGGAGAAGCTTTACCCATGCCCCATCGCCTGAGTTCCGAACTCGATCGTCACCGTCAACGAAAAGGAAGTGACTTAGATGAACCCCTTTTGGCAGATTTTAGAGTGGGCGTTGATAATGTGATCTTCTCTGTAGATACAGACTTGCAACGATTGCTAGTTCTGTTGGTAATGCGACAGGAGGAGCCATTTTTAGGGCAGTGGTGTCTGCCAGGGACATTAGTGCGAAATGGGGAAGCATTGGAAGCGGCAGCCGATCGGATCTTAGCCGAAAAAATACGAGTTCAAAACCTCTATCTCGAACAGCTCTACACCTTCGGCGGTCCCATGCGAGATCCTAGGGAAGCCAAGGACAGTTATGGCGTTCGGTATTTATCCGTAAGTTACTTTGCGCTTGTTCGTTATTCCGAAGCCGAACTGATTGCCGATGGTGTGAGTGGGATTGCTTGGTATCCGATGAATCAATTACCAGATTTAGCGTTCGATCATGCGAAGATTATCCAATATGGTCATTGTCGATTACGAAATAAACTAGAATACAGTCCTGTGGCTTTTGAAGTGCTGCCTGAAGTATTCACCCTCAGCGACCTTTACCAACTTTATACAACTGTGCTGGGTGAAAATTTTTCTGATTATTCCAATTTCCGATCGCGTTTATTAAAACTAAAATTCCTAGAAGACACAGGCATCAAAGCCTCACGCGGCGCAGGTCGTCCCGCCAGTCTCTACAAATTTGATGCAGAGGCATTTGCACCTTTGAAAGATAAGGCATTGGTATTTATTTAGACCCACAACCCACAAAAACATCATGAAAATTGCGATCGCCCAACTCAATCCCACGATCGGTGACTTAACCGCCAACACCCAAGCCATTCTAAAAGTAGCCCAAGACGCTGCCCAAACAGGAACCCAGCTTCTCCTCACCCCAGAACTCTCTCTCTGTGGCTATCCGCCTCGTGACCTGCTGCTCAAGCCGGAATTCATTGATGCCATGCGATCGAAACTAGATGAATTAGCGACCTCATTTCCCCCATCCTTAACGGCCTTAATTGGGTTTGCAGAGCGGAATCCCAACGCAGAAGAAAAGGGCGAAAAACCGCTTTACAACAGCGTCGCCTTGATCAAAAACAACCACGTTAAACAAATTTTCCACAAGCGGCTACTCCCCACCTACGATGTCTTCGATGAAGCTCGCTACTTTCAACCCGGCAACCTCCCTAATCATTTCACCCTCGATCATGTTCAAATCGGCGTGACCATTTGCGAAGATCTGTGGAATGATGAGGAGTTTTGGGGTAAGCGGGCCTATGATGTGAACCCGATCGCAGACCTCGCAGCCCTCAACGTAGACTTCACCGTCAATCTCTCCGCATCACCCTACACCATGGGAAAACAAACGGTTCGCGAACAGATGTTGCAACATACCGCGACTCGTTTTAATCAACCGATTATTTACGTCAATCAAGTCGGGGCTAATGATGATCTGATCTTCGATGGCGGAAGCTGTGTAGTCAATAAAGATGGGACGCTTTGCGATCGGCTTCCTCAAATGCAAGAGTACAGCCGAGGCGTGGTTTGGGATGAACAAACCTTTACCGCTGTTGCAACACCTGCTGTACGCCTAGATGAATCCGCAGAACTCTATGCTGCCCTGGTTTTAGGTGTCAAAGACTATGCGAGAAAATGCGGCTTTAAGCAGGCGTTGCTGGGGTTAAGCGGGGGGATTGACTCTGCGATCGTAGCGGCGATCGCAGCAGAGGCTCTAGGAGCTGAGAATGTCCTGGGAATCCTGATGCCCTCGCCCTACAGTTCCGACCATTCCATCACCGATGCCGTCGCCCTTGCCGCCAACCTCGGGATCAAAACCCAAACTGTTCCGATCGCACCCATGATGCAGAGTTTTGATTCTTCACTGGCTGAAATGTTTGTGGGGACTGAGTTTGGGGTGGCAGAGGAAAACCTGCAATCACGGATTCGGGGCACGTTGTTGATGGGAATTGCGAATAAATTTAATTACTTATTGATCACGACAGGGAATAAGTCTGAGATGGCGGTGGGATATTGCACCTTGTATGGTGACATGAATGGCGGATTGGCTGCGATCGCTGATGTTCCTAAAACCAAAATCTTCGCCCTTTGCAAATGGCTAAACCGCACCATCGAAGTCATCCCCACCAACATCATCACCAAACCACCCAGCGCAGAACTAAAACCGGGGCAGGTAGACCAGGACTCACTTCCAGAGTATGAAGTCCTCGACGACATCCTAGAACGCTTTGTGCAAAACCACGAATCTCCACAACAGATCATTGCAGCAGGCCACGATCGGCCCACGGTCGAAAAAGTCCTCCGCCTAATCAAAATCGCCGAATTCAAACGTCGTCAAGCGGCCCCCGGTCTCAAAGTCACCGACCTCGCCTTCGGCACAGGCTGGAGAATGCCGATTGCCCAGCGTTGGGGATGATGGGGCTATTCTCGCGTCACCAAAATCACATTCTCCGTCACCTGTTCAAACGTATCATCGTGACTAATCACAAACAACTGACGGAATGTTTTGATATTGGCGATCGCCTCGGCTAATTTGACGCGCCGAGGCCGATCCATATTGGTCGTTGGCTCGTCGAAGAATGCCACATTCAAATCTGCCAACACTTTCAATAACGCCAACCGCACCGCCAACGCCGCACACATCTGTTCCCCCCCTGACAAATTCACAAACCGCCGATCGTTCGCCCCTTCCCGCACCCGAATTTCATAATCTCGGGTCCAATCCAGCGCAATATTTGGACGGTTGAGCAATTCACGGAACAGCTTGTCGGCTTCGTAGGCGATCGTTTGCACGTAGCGCTCTGTAATGCGTGGTCCGGCTTCCTTAAAGGCTTTGCGGGCGAATTTGATAAAGCGATCGTTTTTTTGGTGCTGTTTGAGCTTTGTGGTTACAGCCGTGAGCTTGGTTTGAATGGCATCGAGCTTTGTAGCTTGAAGATTGTATTCATTCAGGAGTTGCTGCTTCATCGGCAATTGAGTCACGATCGTCGTTTGCTGAGTTTGAGCTTCTGCTAAGGCGGTGGTGAGGGCGGCGATCGTCTGAGGATCGAGTTCTGTAGAAAACTTGGTCCATTGCACCTGAAGCGCTTCTAGAGTTTCTTCTAGCGTCTCAATTTGGTTTTTAATTTCATCTAACTGCACTTGTAATGGGTTACGACGATTTGCAATTTCGCGATGTTTTAAATACAGCTCATAGTCAACCTGATAACTAGCTTTTAGGGTTTGTTGTTCCGTAATCTTGTCAGCCAAATCAACAAACCTTTCCAAATCCCGATCGATTTGGATCAAGGTATTATTCGTGGTCGTCAACGTAGACTGAATCGCCTGCTGCTGCTGGACAATTCGCGATCGTTCCTGCAAATCCTGCGCCAATAAACGACTCCGCCCTCTGGGATCGTTTAACTCTCGCAATTCAATCAACACTTCCGCAAGCTGTTGCTGAATGGCAGGTTCTTCTGAAAGATTTTGTTGAATTTCGGTAAGGTGGTTGCGGACTTCGACGATTTCACTGGCGATCGTTTGGGCTTCTTGGGCTTTGGCTTCGCGGGTGAGGAACTGGGCTTGCTGTTGTCGCACCGTCCGAATTTGCGTTTGAATCTGCGTTAGATTTTGTTGAATTCGATCGGGTTCGAGCTGTGTCGAAAGATCATTCAAAATAATCTCCAGTGAACCCAACAAATCAGCCTGAAGCGTCTTACTTTCCGTCAGTGTCGATTGAATTTTCATCAGCGCAGCCTGCTGAAGCGGCAATTGCGTCGCGAGTTCCGTCAGCAATGTTGTCGCCGATTGAAGCGCTGAGCCTTGCAATTGTCCACGAGATTGAGCATTGGTAAAAATCTGCCGCAAATCCGCCTCAAATTGTCTCGCCGCCGAAATCCGACTGAGTTGTTGCTGGTAGCGCTGCTGCTGGTCTTCCAAGTCCGGTAAAGCTTGCACCGCCGCCGCTAGGCTATCTAGATGGGCGAGTTCCTTCTGAAGTTGGCTTTGGCGGACTTTAAGCTGTTGCAGGCGCTTTTCGTCGCGCTGAATGGTCTGCCGCCAGGTTTGAAAGGTCTGAAGCTGTTCGCGGAAATGCCGATCGCGCTGTTCGATTTGGTCTTGTTTGGTAATTTCGGGTTTGAGCCGATCGAGTTCGATCGCAGACTGCGCCAATCGTTCTAGTTTTTCAGCCAGAACCGCCAGTTTGGATTGCTGTGAACTCGTGTTTTGAATCAGGGTTTGTTTTTGTTGGAAAAGCTGTTGCTGCTGCGATCGTTGTTGTTCCAAATTCTGCAGTTCTTTTTCAGCCTCTTGAAACCCAGCGTAGGCCGATCGTCTCGTCGTGCAGATCTCAAAGGCTTGCTGGGCGATCGTTAATTCCTGCTGGATTTCGCCCAAGCGCTTTTGTTGAGATTGGGATTGAAACTGAGCGCGATCGATTTGAGTCTTCAGATTTTGCTGAGCTTGGATTTGCTGGCTAAAGTATTGCTGTTCCTGCTGAAGTCTTTTCAATTGAGCTTGCCAATGTTCTAAACTTCCTTCTAAGGTTGTAATTTCGACGGTGAGATCCGATCGTTTTTGCGTTAACTCAGTTTGATCTTGCAGGGCCTCTTCATATTGTTCAATTTCGCGAGTCATCCGTTCGCTTTCGACTTTAGAGAACTTCTCCAAGGTGGCGAGTTCTTTCCAAGTTTTTTGATATTCCTCAACCTTCAACACCTTATCAAAGACGGCTTTGCGCTTACTCGCCTCCAGCAAAAAGTCCGCCGTAAACATCCCCTGCGGCACCCCGATCGTGCTACTAAACAAATCCGCCAAATCCGTCCCCGGCGCAAGTCCCAAATGCTGCCGCAGCCAAGGCAACACTTCATCCTTAATTCGGGTATGTCCTAAATTTTCGCCCGTCTGAGGATCATAAATACCATAGCCACTCCGCGTGCAGCGCTTCACTCGGTACGTCCGTTGATCACGGCTAGAAATCATTAGGACTTCAACTTGGGCTGAAGCCGACCCATTCCGAATCAATTCCTCAACCTTATAGTCACCCTTATGGTCAAACAGCACCCAAGCGATCGCCTCTAGAATGCTGGTTTTTCCCGCACCATTTTCCCCACAGATCGCATTCGTCCCCGGCTGAAACGCAAAGCACTTATCGCTGTGAGCTTTGAAATTAGTGAGTGTCACTGACAAAATTTCCATCGTCTAATCGCCGTTTGACTCATGAATCATCGCTTTGAGAACAATTGTACCTGCGATCGGGTTTCTTTGCATAATTCACAAGTCTGAGAATTTCCTGAGCCTTGCCTAAATCAACGATCGCCCTAAATTCAGGAAACTCTAGATTTCGCTTCAGGAAGGCTTCAGATCAAGCTGCGATTGTAGTGAATGTAGAGTTCAAACAACCGAGACACCATTATGAAAGCCATCATGAATCGTTCTTCTGTATTCGCTACGATCGCCTTGGTCGGTTTCGCCACCGCCATCAACCTTCCCGCACAGCTCACAAATCCCTCTGCGCTATCAGCGTCAGCCATGGAAATGAAAGATGCCACAGGGTTAACGGCGCAACAGAAAGTGGATAAAGTCACCCAAACCAAAGGCCAATTTGGGGGCGGGGATCAGCTTCGACGCTTCTTCTTTGGGGATTTGGAACCCCTCAGCGTACAGCCCGGTGGCGCGGGAATGGTCGTGAATTTGTATAACAAGGCCACGAATGTAACGTTTGCTTATTGTGCGACGTTTGATGTGGTGGTGGCGGTTAAGTCCGGTAAAGTGATGCGGTTTGCGCCGGAAGAAGTGAAGTAAGATTGAACTCGATCGGATTACAAATACACTGGCGATCGGCCCCCCAGCCCCCAAAATTGGGGGAGCCGGACGCTAGATTTAGGGAGGTTTAGGGTATGGCATTGAATGATTGGTTTATGCTGATTCATCCGACGATCGCGATCGTTATTGTGTTTCCAACATTAGGGATTGTGCTGTACCAAGCTTGGCTGACGCGAAGTCGGCGGTTAGCTTTAAAAGAGGGGCAGAAAAGTGCGATTCCGGCAACGTCTGGCGCAGAACATGTCCGTATTGGACGCTTTCTGAGTATGGCGGTGGTAATCGTGACGTTGATTGGGTTAGCTGATCCAATTTTTTCTAAAATGCTGATGAATGATGCCTTGCAAAAGACGCCATTTCGGTTGGCTTCCCTAGCGCTAATCGTAATCTTAACGGGGGTGTCGGTAGTGTTTCTCGATCGCACTAACCGCCGAATCTGGCGCGGTACCTTTGCCATTCTTACCGGGATGGGATTAGGCATTCTAGGATTGCAACCGGAAATCTATCGTCGTGATTTTGAATGGTATGCGTCGCATTACTATTTTGGAATGATGGCTGCGATGTTGATGATCTTTTCATTGACGATCGTTCAGGAGATCTATCGCGATCGGACCCAGCGATGGCGCAAGGTTCACATTATTCTCAACAGCATTGCAACCTTGTTGTTTTTCGCGCAGGGATTTACGGGTTCGAGAGATTTGTTAGAGATTCCCTTGAGTTGGCAAAAGCCCCATATCCAGCAGCTTTTCAAACAATCTTGCCAGACAAAACCTTGTACGATCGAGGTCAAGCCGGGGGTTATGAATTGAGCCTCGGGCGAACCGCCCCCCAGCCCCCAATTCTGGGGGAGCAAGAGGGTTTTAACAAGGCTTCGACTTGAGCGCGAGTTACACCGGGAAACCAATCGAGAAACTGATCGATCGATGCACCATCTTTGAGGTTCTCAAATAGCGCAGCAACAGGAACGCGGGTTCCACAGAATATCAATGCGCCATTGACCTTCTCAGGATGACGCTCAACGATTGCAACGAGATCACGCTTCGACATAAGTTTTGCCGATCGTAGGACATCAGACGACTCACTACCCATCATAGCAATCGAGCGACAACTCCTAAACAGCTCCCACAAACACCTCTTCTCTTACTCCCCCAGAATTGGGGGCTGGGGGGCGGTTCGCCCGGATCTAGGCATCTACGATTCCCGCAATGTATACCCAACCCCACGAATCGTATGAATCAACCGATCGCCTCCATCTTTCTCCAATTTCAATCTCAAATACCGAACATACACTTCAATAATATTAGAATCCCCCATAAAGTCATATCCCCACACCTGTTCCAAAATCTGCTCCCGCGTGAACACCTGTTTGGGATGCGTCAACAAATACTCCAAAAGATCAAACTCCTTCGCCGTTAACTCGATCGATCGTCCCGCGCGCACCACTTCCCGCGTCCGTCGGTCCACACTCAAATCCGCAAACACCAGCCGATCGCCCTCCTCCTCACTATTGCGCCGCAAATGCGCCCGCACCCGCGCTAGCAATTCCTCAATACTAAACGGCTTCACCACATAATCATCCGCCCCCGCATCCAGTCCCGCCACCCGATCGGTCACATCATCCTTTGCCGTCAACAACACAATCGGCGTCTTACAACCCGTCGTCCGCAACCTGCGACAGACCTCAACCCCCGTCATCTCCGGCATCATCCAATCCAACAAAATCAGGTCCGGCGTCTCCTCACGGGCGATCGTCAACCCCGTCAGCCCATCATGCGCCACCAAAACCTGATACCCCTCACTCGTCAATTCAAGCTGAAGAAATCGAGCTAGTTTCGTATCATCTTCCATCAGAAGAATGCGAGATGGGGTACTCATAAATGTGTAAAAATAGTTTAAATCAAACCCTAGTTTATCTCATCTCTCAACCAATAGGTTTCCATATCTCCTTTCCCTTTGATATAAACCGTCCCACGGGATTCCATCTGGAAATTAGATTTCAATTTCTGATAGGTCGTCGCACTCACATGAATCTCACCCGGTTTACCATGGGATTCCATCCGACTGGCAACGTTAACGGCATCACCCCAGAGATCATAGATAAACTTCTTCGTGCCAATGACACCCGCAACGACTGGACCACTATTAATACCAATACGAATATCAATAGATTCACCCAAGACATCATTAATCCGTTGCAATTCCGATCGCATCTCGATCGCAAACCGTGCCATAGCGATCGCATGGTCGGCTCTAGGTTCTGGCAATCCACCGACTACCATATAGGCATCGCCGATCGTTTTAATTTTTTCGAGTCCATGCTTTTCGACGAGTGCATCAAATGCTGAAAAGATCTCATTGAGCCGATGGACGAGTTCCTGGGGTGACAGTCGGCTGGATAGTTCGGTGAATCCCACAATATCAGCAAACAAAACCGTCGCTTCCGCAAAACCATCCGCGATCGCTTCAGAGCTGAGTTTTAACCGA
The DNA here is from genome assembly GCA_013298165.1 of Synechococcales cyanobacterium bin31.maxbin.ball.101. Lineage (GTDB taxonomy): Bacteria > Cyanobacteriota > Cyanobacteriia > Leptolyngbyales > Leptolyngbyaceae > JAAFJU01. The sequence continues at coordinate 26,951 of JAAFJU010000053.1, forward strand.
TCGACAATGGGAGATGGCAAGATATTTAATAATAGTTTCTCGCTCTTGCCTTGTTCAATTTGAACTTGGGATAAGGCTTGGGAAAGGGCTTTAAGACTCGATCGCAGCCGCTCCACCGCAGGTCTAAAAATCCAAACCCCTTCAGCCAACAACAGCAATAACGTTCCTGCTAATAGCAATGCTTCGAGTGTCTTTAATTGTGAAACATTTGTTTTAACCTTCTGGCTATACCACCCAATCATCTCATCCGTAATCCTGCTAAATTCCCGCTCTGCGGCGATCATTTTTGGCGTGCGGACTCGATTTTGTAGCCGATCGCGCAGTGGAATTCTGGTGTTGGGATTAGCGGGCTGATCGAGAATGCTTTGAGCGGTTCCCAGGATTTCTTTAGACGAGGGTTCGAGTTGAGTGAAGAGCCGATCGAGTTCAGGCATTTCTTCCGAACTCACCATCGCCATCATATTGTCCCGCAAGACCCCACGCGAATCCTTCCACTGCCGCATCTGATCCGTAATAGCTTGTCGTTCCTCAGTGGAGAGCACGGGATTGGGGGAGATGGCAGCTCCGAATACTTCTTTCAGTAATCGTTGACAAATGGTTTGTCGTTCTTGGGCAATGCGAATAATTTTGAGATCGCTTTCTTGACGAGCCAGTTGCTGCTGAATCAAAACCTGCCCACCGATCGCCAGTAATGCCACGGCTCCGAGAGAAGCCAGGTAACGACGGGTGAGCGATCGGGTGATGCCTGTTGAAGAACTTGGATCTGTCATTTCGATTGACCTGAAGGCAATGAATAGGATGTCGAATCAACTCGGTTCATCTTGTCGAGCATTCCCAAAAAGATAACCTCAAACTAAATCTACACCCCATCTAAGCGCGATTCAGGAAAATCCCACTCCTCCGAAAGATCTATTCCCTAAGATTCTGAGAAAACGCTGAGTTTTCGATAAGTGTTTCTCAATGATAAACTCAGTCGCTCCTTATGTTTGGCTCAGGGTGGGTTCAGAGCCTGCGTTCATACTCATGAATGTAGACCGAATTACCCAAGGAATGACCTCATGAACTGGAAAGCACTCATCGCGATCGCTGGCTTAACCTTAGCCTTGAACGCTTGCACAACCGCCCCCACCCCCACTCCCCAAGCTGCACCCGCAGGTGAGGCAATGAAAGGCGATGCCATGAAAGGCGATGCCATGAAAAAAGACGGTGATGCCATGAAAAAAGACGGTGACGCTATGAAAGGCGATGCTATGAAAAAAGATGGTGACGCTATGAAAGGCGATGCTATGAAGAAAGATGGCGACGCGATGAAAGGCGATGCTATGAAAAAAGATGGTGACGCGATGAAGGGCGATGCCATGAAAGGCGATGCTATGAAGAAAGATGGCGACGCAATGAAAGGCGATGCTATGAAAAAAGACGATGACGCCATGAAAGGCGATGCCATGAAAAAAGATGATGATGCAATGAAAAAAGATGGTGACGCAATGAAGAAGAATTAACTTGAATTTCTAGGATGAATGTCACATGAATAAACCATTTGATACGATCGCTCGTCGTCGCCAAATGCTCACCTACTTTGGCTTAGGTTTGACAGGCGCAGTTCTAAAAGGATGCGCGTCTCCGATCGCAACCTCGAATGCAGAACCGATCGTCAACGTCATGCCAGCCACCGCGATCGCCCGGAATACAGGTGGAAAGCCGCTCCCTGAATTCACAGGCGTTCAGGAATGGCTCAATTCCTCACCGCTGACGATCGGCGATCTCAAAGGCAGCGTCGCGCTCATTCACATTTGGACCTTTGCCTGCATTAATTGTCAACGCACCTTACCCTATGTGGTGAAATGGCATCAAACCTATGCAGGACGAGGGCTAAAAGTGGTGGGAATTCACACCCCAGAGTTTCCGTTTGAACGCGATATCAACCAAATTAAATCAGCTTTAAAAAAGCACAACATCACCTATCCCAACGCCGTGGATAATCGTCATAAAATGTGGTCGGCTTACGAGAATGAGTATTGGCCCCACTTATTTCTCGCCGATCGTCGGGGCATGATTCAATACGATCACATTGGCGAAGGCGCTTACGATACGACTGAGCAGAAAATTCGACAATTATTAGGGTGATTCATCATGTCAACCGCTTCAGTGCCCGTGGGTTTAGCCTTGCTAGGCGGTGTGTTGACGGTCCTGTCTCCCTGCGTATTGCCAATTTTGCCCATCATCGTCGGTCGATCGC
>JAAFJU010000321.1 GCA_013298165.1 Synechococcales cyanobacterium bin31.maxbin.ball.101
TTGTGGTTCAGCCGACGGTTGAATCCATTGTGTCCGCGTTGAGGCAATTGCTGGAATGCCGCGATCGGTGGCCGGAAATGGGCCAGTCCGGTCGAAGTTATGCGTTGAAAGTGCTTCAGTGGGAAAATATTGCCCAATCCGCACTGACGTTCTATCAAAATTAGTTACAAGAAAAATTATAGGATCCTCCCACTATGAAGGTTTTAGTTTCTGCCTACGCCTGTGAACCGAATAAAGGCTCCGAACCCGGTGTAGGGTGGAATATTGCCAATGCGATCGCCCAGGAGCATGAGGTTTGGGTGTTGACGACGGCGACCCACCAACGGGGAATTGAAGCGGAACTATCAAAGGGCGTCGCCTCAAAACTGCATTGGATTTATCTGGATCCTCTGGGGTGGGTTTACGATTGGGAAACCGGAGGGAAGGGGATTCAATGGGATGTGCATTTACACCATTATCTCTGGCAAATCGCGGCGTATTTTAAAGTGAAAACCTTGCATGAGACGATCGGGTTTGATCTGATTCACCATGCGACTTACGGACGATATTCGGCTCCTAGTTTTCTATCATTTTTACCGATTCCCTTTATCTGGGGACCTGTGGGCGGTGGAGAATCTGCGCCGTTGAGCTTTTGGAAAGACTTTAATTTCAAAGGCAAACTCTATGAGTTCTTACGACAAGGGGCAAGATTCTCCGGAGAACTGGATCCCTTTGTTCATTTGACGGCTCGCAATAGTGCGATCGGCCTCGCTTGCACCCCTGAAACGGGAGCGCGGATGAAGGCGATCGGCGTCAAACGGCTGGAATGGGTCAGCGGTCAAACGGGCATTAGTGCCGCAGAATTGGCTCAATTTGAACAGCTCAAGGCTGCTAGCTTCTCCAACCAAACGCCTCAATCTATTGCCGATCGGCCTGTGCGATTTCTAAGCTTAGGGCGATTGATTCATTGGAAGGGATTTCATTTGGGCGTTCGAGCATTTGTCGAGGCGGATTTACCCAATGCAGAATATTGGATTGCGGGGACAGGTGCGGAAGAGTCCCGGTTGAAATCCATTGTGGATCAAGCGGGCTGGGGCGATCGGGTTAAGTTTCTGGGAGCCTTACCTCGAACGGAAGCGCTGGAAGTCATGGCACAATGTGACGTATTGGTGCATCCCAGTTTGCATGACTTTTCCCCCACGGTTTGTCTCGAAGCCATGGCCGCCGGATTGCCCGTCATCTGTCTCGATCTCGGTGGCCCTAGCCGACAGATCACCGACGAAACGGGGATTCGGGTGAAAGCGGTAACGCCGATCGCAACGGTGACGGGATTAGCACAGGCGATGACGACCTTGAGTCAAGATCCCGAGATGCGGTCACGCTTTGGGTCCGCAGGTCAACGTCGGGTCCGCGAGTCCTATCTCTGGGAAACCCGTGGGAAAGACTATAGTGCGTTGTACCGATCGGTTTCCCCAGGCTAAATCACTAGACTTCTCTTCATTTCAGGTAACGCACCATGAACCCCATGATCGATCGCTCCGACTCTCTACCCGCTTCAGCCAGCAGAGGCATCAATCTTCGTGAAATACTACTCACCTCAATGCTGTTGCTAGGAGCCTTGACGGATTGTGTCCGCCGCCTTTCATTGGGACCTGTGACGGCGTTGGCGGGCGTGACGATCGTGGCTTGTTTGGGGAGTGCATTGCTACTCATATTCTCGTCACGAATTCCAAAACAATTGGCGATGAGTGGGCTGATGTATCTCAGCTTTTTAGGCTGGGGGACTTATTCACTGGTGACTAATATGGCGTCTAGTGAATTGAGTTTTCAATTGAGTGTCCAAAATCTCTTAACCTATGGCGCATTCGTTGGAATGCTGTTGTTGAGTGCCTGTGAGACGATCGAAAACCCGTTTCCCACATGGTACGTTCGCCATGGTTTTATGATGGCCTCCGGGATCGCGGCGGGGCTTTATGCCTTGAGTCTTGTGTTGAATGGGCCTGGAACGGGTTTGATTATGAGTGCGCGGGCCTTTTCTGCGTTTGTGGTGGTGATGTTGCCCTTTTGTTTGGCGGCTTGGCGATACAACGTGCCCTACGGCAGGGTGATTGCTGTGGTGATGACGATTAGTGTGGCCTTAAGTTTTTCGCGGACGGCCACCGTGGTTGCTTTGATTCTGTATCCGTTATCGCGCTTTTCTCCGCACAAACCAGAAGGCTGGTTGCGATTAGGGGCTTGGATTGTGGGGATTTTGTTAGTCGCTTATTTGAGTTTTACCTATGTTCAACCGATTCGCGATCGATTTTTAGAAAAAGGCGATAGCGGCAGTATTGGCGGGGTGAGCGTCAATACGGCGGGACGCGATCGAATGTGGGAAGCGGTGCAAATTTCAACCACTAAGTCTCCGGTCGTTGGACAAGGGCCGGGTTCTGTGGCGATTCCAGTGGGCCTTGTGAACCAAACGGCGGGGGGACATCCCCACAATGATTATTTGCGTTTGAGTCATGATTTTGGCTATGTGGGATGTGTGCTTTGGATCGGTGGATTGTTGGTCTTGATTGCAGCCACTTTTCGCAATTGGCTGTGGGCGGACACCTACGATCGCAATATGGCCCATTATCACTTGGGCGCGATGCTGGGGATTGTGGGCGCGATGATGTTAATGCTGACGGATAACGTGGTTGTTTATATCTTTGCCATGGGTCCGTTGGGGATCTTGATTGGATCGTCCATTAGTATTGGCGCACTGCGGCGTCGCCAACAT
>JAAFJU010000290.1 GCA_013298165.1 Synechococcales cyanobacterium bin31.maxbin.ball.101
CGCGCAGTTGCTGGAAGCGTTGGGAAACGGATGTCATGGGAGGCAAAAACTCTACAACTGAATAGCGTACAGGAAGACGGGGACAACGATGCTTCTCTTTACGGTTTAGAATTAAGACGATCGGTTTTGATCCAGATTTTATTCAGAGGCAAACCAACACTATGGTTGTTTCCATCGCCGTCACTAAAGCAATTACGAATCTCCAAGAGGCACATCGTCGGCTAGATTTACAACCGATCGCCGACCCAGCTTTTTTCCCTGAATGGCAAGGAAATTTTGCCGATCGGTCTTTGATTGAATGTGCGGCACTCGATCGACTCAAAGCTCGATATTTGGACTACGCCGAATGCGGTTCGATCACTGAAGGCACCGTGAATTTTATAATGCTGTCGCCCTTGTTAGAATTGTTGGGACTGATGGATTCACCGTTTGAGTTACGGAGCGAAAAATATGTGCGATTTGAGATTGAGGATGGAGCGACGCAGCTTGAAGGGCTAATGGATGCGGTGGTGCTGCGGGAGAAGCTTTGGCTGGTCGTGATTGAAAGTAAACGCTATGGGTTTAGTGTGCGTCAGGCGATCGCTCAGACATTGGCCTACATGATGAGTGTAGCCTCTGACGCGAAGCCGATCTTGTTTGGGCTTGTGACAACGGGCGAAGATTTTTTGTTTATCAAACTCGATCGCAGTTCTCGGCAATATGCACTATCTGATAAATTCACATTGAGTACCATTCATGGCAATCAACTCATTCAAGTGGTTCAAATCTTAATGGCATTGGTCGAAGGATGAGAAAAGCATTAATTTTAGGGTTGGCTTTGCTGCCGATCGTCCTAGCCGCCTGTCAAAACCCACAGACATCGGTTAAACCTCCAGAACCGATCGCCTCTAGCATCAATTCTAAGATCGAAACTAAACCGAACTGGAACGCAAATCTGCATGTGATTAGAATCAAGCCGGGAAACGATTATACAATTGGACCCGCAATTACCTCTGGTGTGAAACCACTATCGGACTATAAAAACAACTCGATCGTAGCAATCAATGCTGGTTTTTTCGACCCGAGTAATGAGCAAACCATTTCCCACGTCACGATTTCCGGCCAATCCGTCGCTCATCCAAAACACAACGATCGTCTCACCCAAAACCCAAAGCTTCAACCCTATCTTCCCCAGATTTTCAATCGCAGTGAATTTCGTCGATACCAATGTGGATCTGCATTTCGCTATGCCATCACGCCCCACAATGCTGCAACGCCGAATGATTGCAAACTGGTCGATGCGATCGGCGGCGGACCTCAACTATTACCCAACCTCACCGCCCTAGAAGAAGCCTTTCTAGATCCCAAAACAGGCCGCGATCCGATCGGCATCAATCAACTCAATGCCCGCAGCGCGATCGGCATCACCGCAGAGGGCGACATTCTCATCCTCCTCATCGAACAAACCAAACCTTCGGGCGGCGTGGGACTGCAACAATTGGCAGAGATTTTCAAAGCAGAAGGGGCGATTCAGGCATTGAATCTCGATGGGGGAACGTCATCGGTGGTTTGGTATGACGGCAAATTGGTTTTTGGGAAACGGGATGACAATGGGAAGCCGATCGCCCGTCCGGTGAAGTCGGTCATTTTGGTGAAACGACGCTTATAAATTGTGCCTAAATCTCATTCTAGAATCCGAAATATCTATCTGGTATCTGGACCTTTGCTATACTGAAAGAGCTAAGCAGAACGTCGTTTCATGCGTTGGGGAGAATCCAAATGACGACCACGATCGCAACCCCCATTCATTACCCAAGTGGAGACGGACAGCCTATAGCGGAGACCTTCGATCATGTGTATGCAATCTTCAATACGATCGAACTCCTCCGACTCTATTTACGGCATGAACAGGCTTGTATACTCGGCAATCAATTTTTGTACTATGAAGAAGGTTCACCGACAAAACGCTGCGCACCGGATGTAATGGTCATTTTTGGCGTGGAACCAGGCGGTCGGGATAACTATAAGATTTGGGAAGAGGGACAGGTTCCCCGAGTGGCCTTTGAGATGACCTCGCCTGATACGGAGGAAGAAGATGAAGGGTTTAAGAAAAAACTCTATGCTGAAATCGGAATTTCTGAATATTGGCAGTTTGATCCAAAGGGGCAATGGATTAAGGAAAAGCTGCGCGGGTTTCGGTTAGTCAATGGGAAATATGTGCCGATCGTCAATGGTCAAAGTTTAAGCTTGGGACTACGGCTAGAAGTCGCTGGGAGACTCATTGCATTCTATCGATTAGACAATGGCGAGAAACTGCTGACTCCTCTTGAGTTGTCTGAGAGAAAAGAAGAACTTCAGGCCGAAACACAACTACTCGAACAGCAACTCACCGCCGAACGATCGGCCAATGAGACATTACAACAGCAACTCGATCGATATCGAGAACAGTTCGGTGAACTATAAAAATTGAACGCGGTTATCGACCCACCAAGACTCGCACCCAAAAATGTAAAATCCCGCTGACCCAAACCTTCAGCGCAATCTGCGATCGACTCGGCGCTTTCCCGGCAGTCGAACTCGCTGGAACCCCTGAAGCTCTCCCAAATCGCAACCGATACCACCCCGGACGCAACAGCGGCGTCACCCGATCGCACTGCCAAGCCGCCCGACACCAATCCCTCGCCTGAGCCGCCTTCCCAAACTGCGCCGCCTGATGGGCAAAATGCACATAGAGACTACTGCGAGACAGCGCATACATCCAACCGGGCAACCTCGATCGCCCCGCCAACGCCGCCAACACCAAATCATGGGATCGGGCCATCTGCTGATCATCCTGGGACATACTCGCGATCGGCTTCCGGTACCGCACCAAAAACTCCGCCACAACCTCAAACTCCCAGCCCTCCGCCAACTTCAAATACAAATCCCAATCCTCACAGCCCTGCGCCCGCCGATCGCGCAGCGTCACGTCATAGCCCCCGATCGCAAGAAGTGCCGATCGCCGAATCATCGTCGCACTCGCATTCCCCAAAAAATTATGCACCAGCAACGTCCCCAGCACCCGACCCCGAATCCGCGCCCCATGAAACCCACCCGTCAGCCGATCGTCCTCGTCCACATCCACCGACCAGCCATACACCACTCCCACCCGCTCAGAACTCCTCAAAAACCGATCGACCCACAGACTCAACGCCCGCACCTCCCACAGATCATCCGCATCCAACGGAGCCACAAACTCCCCCCGTGCCGATCGAATCCCCAAATTCCGCGCCGCCGCCACCCCCGCATTCTGCTGCCGTAGTAAATTAACCCGATCGTCCTCCCGTGCAAATCTCTCCACGATCGCCGCCGTCCCATCCGTCGAACCGTCATCCACCACCCACACCTCAAAATTGGGGTAGTCCTGCGCCAGCACCGATCGCAACGTCGCAGGTAAAAAGACGCTCGCGTTATAGGCCGGGATAATCACCGAAACAAGGGGCAGAAGAGCAGACATCTGAAAACCTAGAAAACGCTGTGAAATTTATGCAACTAATCGTTAATAAAAGACTATTCTCTCAAAATCGCCTGAATTGCCGATAGAATCAGCCCTTCGATCGGTTCAGCCCCCTCTGTCTATGATCGGTTTATGAGCCGTAGCAGAAATTCTTTCAAATGAACTTCTGTTTTGTTTTTAAGAAGCTGGAATAAACTGAAAATACAGCATATG
>JAAFJU010000354.1 GCA_013298165.1 Synechococcales cyanobacterium bin31.maxbin.ball.101
CCAGTTTTTTCAGGGTGGCGATCGTGGTGCCGCCTGCGGTTTCGGTGAAGATGCCTTCGGTTTCAGCCAAGAGCTTCATGCCATCGATGATTTCGGCATCGGTGACGGATTCAATGTTGCCATTGGTTTTACGAGCCAGTTCCAGAGCGTAGACGCCGTCTGCGGGGTTGCCGATGGCGATCGACTTAGCGATGGTGTCAGGCTTGACGGGAGAGATAAAGTCACGACCTTCACGGTAAGCCTGGGCGATCGGAGAGCATCCTTCCGCTTGCGCACCACTGAAGCGCACAGGCTTATCTTCCACCAGACCCACTTCCACAAACTCACGGAAGCCTTTGTAGATCTTCGTGAACAGCGATCCCGAAGCAAGGGGAGCGACGATGTGGTCAGGAAGTTGCCAGCCCAGTTGTTCTGCGACTTCAAACCCTAGGGTCTTGGAGCCTTCGGAGTAGTAAGGACGCAAGTTGATGTTGACGAATCCCCAGCCATGGGTGTTAGCGACTTCAGAGCAGAGACGGTTGACTTGGTCGTAGTTGCCGTTGACCGCAATCAGAGTGGGGTTGTAGATCAAGGTTCCGAGCACTTTGCCCGCTTCCAAGTCCGAAGGGATGAACACACAGCAGTCCAGGCCAGCGTGGGCGGCGATCGCAGCGGTCGAGTTGGCCAAGTTCCCGGTACTAGCACAGGAGACAGTGGTGAAACCCAACTCACGAGCGCGGGACAGGGCGACGGAGACGACCCGATCCTTGAAGCTCAAGGTGGGCATGTTGACGGCATCATTTTTGATGTAAAGCTTTTTGAGTCCCAGACGACGGGCAAGGCGCTTGGCTTCGACCAAGGGCGTCATGCCTGTACCGACATCAATGTAGTTGTCCGTAGCGACCGGAAGAAAGGCTCGGTAGCGCCAGATGGAATTAGGACCTGCTTCAATGGTTTCGCGGCTGACCGTTTTCTTCAAAAACTCGTAGTTGTACTTCACTTCCAAAGGCCCGAAACACTCTTCACAAACATGAGTAGCCTTGGGTTCGTACTCGGCACCGCATTCTTTGCACTTTAAGGCTTCAAAAGCAGTGGTAAATGAGGCAGTTGAATTCAAGGGAACGGTGGTGGTCATGACTCCAAACTCCTGAAGGGTAAAGAATTTTCGTTGCGTTTTCACTGTATGAAGATGAATGTACACGGCATTTTTACGGAAGTCAAACATATCCGACTTAAAGAGTCGGGATTAAAATCATCCCCCACTCACAGGCGGAATCAAGACCACCTCATCCCCCGATCGCAGCACGGCATCGGCTTCCACAAAGTCGAGATTGACCCCAAATCTCGTCAAATTTCGCCAGGGTTCGAGTTGGGGATGGTCTTGGAGGATGCCGTTCAAAAGCTGGGCTACGGTGGTGCCTGGGGCGATCGATCGGTGAATTTCTGGGCCTAGCAGATCTTGGTAAGCCGCAAAGAGCTTAATGGTGATCTGAAAGCTTGCGGTTGAGGGTTCGGGAATTGGGGGTTCTACGGTCATGGCGGCGTCCTCGACGTGCTGATTTTTATCAGTGAAAAATGGATCACAGAACAATAGCAGCACCGTACAATAGAACTGACCAAAATTAAGAGATCAACCATTAAGGGAGCAAAATTGGCATTAATCTAGGCCAATCATCTAGGACGATCGTTGGATTGAGCGAGAAAAAGCGCTAGGATTATTTTTATTTAGCCGTAAAATTTATTTCCCATAGGATTTCATGATTTACTGCCTCAACTCCGACTGTAAGCAACCCATCAATATCGCCGACTCCGTGTCCTGTGAAAGCTGTGGCGCAAAGCTGGTGCCTACCCTGCGCGGTCGCTATAGAATTGTGCGGACCTTGGGGCAGGGGGGATTTGGGAAGACTTTTTTGGCAGTGGATGAGGATCGGCTGAAGGCGCGCTGTGTGATTAAGCAGTTTTCGCCGCAGTTGAAAAGTCCAAAATCCTTGGCCAAGGCGGTGCAGCTTTTTGAACAGGAAGCGGTGAGGCTGAATGAGTTGGGTGAGCATCCCCACATTCCCAGTCTGATGGCCTATTTTGAGCATGACAATCGCCTTTACCTCGTGCAGCAGTT
>JAAFJU010000177.1 GCA_013298165.1 Synechococcales cyanobacterium bin31.maxbin.ball.101
TAACACGAGTGGTCGAACGACGCAACTCAAACTAGCGGGTTGTCCATGCGATCGATGCAAAATTAGCAAAACTATTAACTTTTTATCATAGGGAGTAGAGAAAAGAAAAAACGAGGTACTGTAAATGGGTCGAGAGACATAGTGATTACTTATCACATTCATCAATTTGACCTATATCAGGAGTCTTGTCATGAAAGTTTCTACGTCCCGCTTCTCCCGCCGCGTTGTCCGCATGATCTTGGTTGTGCTGGGTGTTTTGGGTTCGGTTGGGCAGTAGATTTTAGACAAGATTCGATCGGTTGGGTTTAGGCTTCGACTCCGCTCAGCCTACGAAAATAGTCGAGGGCTGAGCGGAGCCGAAGCCCGCCCCAGCACGATCGCCGCATTCTGGCCTCCAAACCCAAAACTCAGACAAAGCACGGTTTCTATCTCCTGTTGGCGTGCTTGCAAGACCCAATCGATCGCCCCATACTCGGGATTGCTCAGTCCCACGGTGGGTGACAGGGTTTGGGTTTGGAGTGATTTTAGGCAAATGGCTGCGCCGATCGCACCCGATGCACCCAAGGTATGACCGATCGCCCCCTTACTCGAACTCACCGCCGCCTGAGGAAACCAGGTTTGAATCAGTTGCGCTTCACGGGCATCGTTGAGCCTTGTGGCCGTGCCGTGGGCCTGAATATAATCCACCGAATCTAAACGTCTCTGCCCTTGTTCCAAGCATTGTTTAATCGCCAGCATCGCCGTCCGTCCCGTCGGTTCCGGTGCGCTCAGGTGAAACCCGTCTGCCGTCGTACTGGCTCCCAAAATTTCGCCATAAATCTTCGCGCCTCTGGCCCGTGCGGCTGTCAAGCTTTCCAAAATCAGCACCGCACCGCCTTCCCCTAGGACAAATCCCTCCCGATCGCGATCGAACGGATAGCAGCCCCCCGTCGCCAACGCCCCCATTTTCCCAAACCCCGCCAGCGTCAACGGCGTCACAGGCGCATCGATCGCCCCTACCATCACCCGATCGCAGATCCCCTCTTGTAACAGTCGAAACCCTTGGGCGATCGTCACTAATCCCGTCGCACAGGCTGCCATCGGCGCATGAACTTCGCCCCCCGTTTGTAAAAACCGGGCCGCCTGAACTGCTGCATAGTTCGGCAACATCTCCAGCCAATCGAAGGGATTTTCAAAGGTCTGGTCGCAGGAGAGCTTTTGTTCCCACCGGGCTTGATTGCCCCGACTCGAACCCAGGACTACGGCGCAGTCCTTGAGGGGCGGTGTTAATCCAGCGTCTTGGCAAGCGGCTTGAACAATGGGATGAACCAAGTCTGACAGCCCCCGTGGTTGCCACAGGTTTGTCAAACGGGGAGACCGATCGCCGACTAAAGCTAGGGGATAGGCGGGCAAGGCCGAAAATGGCTGGTGAAGTTGGATGCCCGATCGACCTTGTAGCAGTGCTTGCCAAGTTTCTTCCAGATCCCCAAGGGCCGTCTGACAGCCCATTCCCGTCACGACTACATGCATCACTTTCAACAAAAATAGCGAACAAAAAACTGACCCCGTAAAATCTTACGAGGTCAGTCATCACCTTTTTAAAAACTAACGGCGGTTTTTAAGATTTTCGATGCCCTGGGTCACGATCGCCGAATCAATCCGATCGCCCTGCTGAATCTTATCCACCACATCCATCCCCTGAGTCACATAGCCAAACACGGCATAGCTACCGTCTAAGAACGCCAAATCAGACAGCGCTACGTAAAACTGCGAAGACGCTGAATCGGGATATTCCGATCGGGCCATTGCTAACGCTCCACGCGTGTGACGGAGTTTGGGTTCCCCTGGGATATTGCCCATCTTGAACGTGGTGCTGTAGATCAGCTTGCCACTAGAGTTTTTGATTTCCAGAGGAATGTTGCGAGCTGCTTTGGTCGCAGGATCGATGTAGCCACCCTTTCCGAGGAGATCGGGGTTTACATTGGGATCCTTACCTTGAGGATCGCCGCCCTGGGCCACAAAGGGCTGAGGCTGACGCACCACTCGGTGGAAAATTAGGCCGTCATAAACTTTTTTGTCTACGAGATCTAGAAAGTTTCCAGCGGTCACAGGGGCATTGGTGCCATCGAGTTCCAGGGTAATGGGTGCACCCTTGACGGTCATCACAACGGTCGCTTTACCTTCTAGACGCGCCAAGTCAGGAAATTGAACGGGTTCACCGTCTTTTTTCTCGTCTTTTTTCTCGTCTTTCTTGTCAGCTTGCGCCGTTGGACTTGGGGTTGCACTAGGCGTCACACTAGGCGTCGCCTTGGGCGATCCTGCGATCGCGTCAGGTGCTGTTGTCTTATTACAGCCTGTGGTGAGTAGCAGACAGCCCAACACCGTCACGAGACACCATGTGCGAAGCTGTCGAACCCAGAGTTGCTGATGCATCAGAAAATCACCTCAAATGACCAATGAAATCTACGTAAAACAAAGCCGATCGTAAATCGTGTTCATTTTACTCACGAATGGAGAAATTAAACCAAGACAATCTAAAGCCTTTCTAGTTAAAGCCCTTCTAGTTAAAGCCCTTCTAAGGGAACCGCTAAAAACCGAACCAGCTCAGCCGCTTGGGTTTCTAAACTAGAGAGGGAAATGGGTTGCCCAACTCGGGTGAGCGGAATATCTCTCATCCCTTTAACTCGAAGATAAATCGCACGCTTGGGATTCAATCCTTCTTTTAGCGTGACTTTCACCGCTTGGATGTCTTCCAGTTTGCAAGAGACTTCAATCTTGCGATTTTTTCCTGGAAAACCCCAGCGGAAGATCTGGGCCGTTTTGGTCGTCTTGTTGAACTCGTTATAACCTCCACCCAGATTCCAAAGAATCGTCAGCCACAAATAAGTCGCTAGTAGCAACCCTGCGGTCCCATACAGTCCCATGGCTAAACCCTGGGGCAGAAAAATAAGCTGCAATGGATCCGCAAAGGGCAAAAGATTAACGTGAAAATAACTCGATAAACTGGCCAAAAAGAAGCCTGTTGCGCCGATCGTAACCACAATGGCCCAAAAATAGTTGCTAAATCGGCGAGAACCGAGAATCTCAGTCCGAAACGTTTGCTCTTCTTTTTTTGAAGGGGATTTCTGAGCGGAAGTGCTGGTCATGGTGCTGGCTGTTCCTAAGGTAAAACCTATCGTTTTTAAACCCGTATCACTCTCCATTGTAAACGGGCAGTGCCTCCCAAGGTTTTGAAACTCTCCAAAATCTTCGCAATTCACAATATGTTACGCAAACTTAACAGTGAGCATAATTACTCAATTCCCTCAGTATCAACGGCTCCGACAAAAATTACTTGTCTGAGAAACAATGTTTCGCTTTGTAAATTATCTGATTTCCCTTATAGTGGAAGAACGAAATTCGCGTTCACTCTAGAAATTCATTCCTCTTTTGTATTTGCGGAGATTTGTCAATGACCATTGCAATGGGGCGCGCGCCTGAACGGGGCGTATTTGACGCACTCGACGATTGGCTAAAACGCGATCGTTTTGTATTTGTGGGCTGGTCTGGAATCCTCCTCTTCCCTTGCGCCTTCTTGGCTCTGGGCGGCTGGTTCACAGGCACCACCTTCGTCACTTCGTGGTACACCCACGGATTGGCATCTTCCTACTTGGAAGGCTGTAACTTCTTGACCTCTGCTATTTCGACTCCCGCAGACAGCATGGGCCACTCCCTGCTATTGCTCTGGGGACCTGAAGCGCAAGGCAACTTCACCCGCTGGTGCCAAATCGGAGGTCTCTGGACTTTCGTCGCCCTGCATGGTGCATTCGGCTTGATCGGATTCTGTCTCCGTCAGCTCGAAATTGCTCGTCTAGTCGGAATCCGTCCTTACAACGCAATTGCCTTCACAGGTCCGATCGCAGTGTTTGTGGCCGTGTTCTTGCTGTACCCCTTGGGTCAGTCGAGCTGGTTCTTTGCTCCTAGCTTCGGCGTCGCAGCAATTTTCCGCTTCATCTTGTTCATTCAAGGTTTCCACAACTTCACCCTCAACCCCTTCCACATGATGGGCGTTGCAGGTATCTTGGGCGGCGCGCTTCTGTGCGCAATCCACGGTGCGACGGTTGAAAACACCTTGTTCGACGATGGCGACGGTGCGAACACCTTTAAGGCGTTCAACCCAACCCAAGCTGAAGAAACCTATTCGATGGTCACAGCGAACCGTTTCTGGTCGCAAATCTTCGGGATTGCATTCTCCAACAAACGTTGGTTGCACTTCTTCATGTTGTTTGTGCCTGTGACGGGTCTTTGGATGGCGTCGATCGGCATCATCGGGATTGCACTCAACCTGCGTGCTTATGACTTCGTATCCCAGGAGCTTCGCGCTGCTGAAGATCCTGAGTTTGAAACCTTCTACACCAAGAACATTCTGTTGAATGAAGGGATCCGCGCTTGGATGGCAACTCAAGACCAACCGCACGAGAAGTTTATTTTCCCTGAGGAGGTTCTACCCCGTGGTAACGCTCTCTAATCAAAACTTTGCAGGAAGCCGCGACCAAGAATCCACTGGATTTGCTTGGTGGTCGGGTAATGCACGTCTGATCAACCTTTCGGGTAAGCTCCTCGGCGCTCACGTTGCTCACGCAGGACTGATTGTGTTCTGGGCGGGCGCGATGACCTTGTTCGAGACGGCTCACTTTATTCCTGAGAAACCGATGTACGAACAGGGCTTGATCCTGCTTCCTCACATCGCGACTCTCGGCTGGGGCGTCGGTCCCGGTGGTGAAATCATCGATACCTTCCCGTACTTCGTCGCAGGTGTCTTGCACCTGATCTCTTCGGCAGTATTGGGTCTGGGCGGGATTTACCACGCCGTTCGTGGTCCTGAAACGCTGGAAGAATACTCCACGTTCTTCGGATACGACTGGAAAGACAAAAACCAAATGACTAACATCATTGGGTACCACCTCATCCTCTTGGGTTGCGGCGCGTTCCTTCTGGTGGCAAAAGCAATGTTCTTCGGTGGCGTTTACGACACCTGGGCACCGGGTGGCGGCGACGTTCGCACCATCACGAACCCCACGTTGAACCCTGCGGTGATCTTCGGCTACCTCATCAAAGCTCCCTTTGGTGGCGAAGGCTGGATCATCAGCGTAGACAACATGGAAGACATCATCGGTGGACACATCTGGATCGGGTTTACCTGCATCTTCGGTGGCGTCTGGCACATCTTGACCAAGCCTTTTGGCTGGGCACGTCGTGCGCTTGTGTGGTCTGGTGAAGCTTATCTTTCCTACAGCCTCGGCGCGTTGTCCTTCATGGGCTTCATCGCAGCGGTCATGGTTTGGTACAACAACACCGCTTACCCAAGCGAATTCTTCGGTCCGACAGGTCCTGAAGCGTCTCAAGCGCAAGCGATGACCTTCTTGGTTCGTGACCAAAAGTTGGGTGCTAACGTCGGTTCTGCTCAAGGTCCTACGGGTCTTGGTAAGTACCTGATGCGCTCTCCAACTGGGGAAATCATCTTCGGTGGTGAAACCATGCGTTTCTGGGACTTCCGTGGTCCTTGGCTGGAGCCTCTGCGCGGTCCGAATGGTCTAGATCTTGACAAAATCAAGAATGACATTCAACCTTGGCAGGCTCGTCGTGCGGCTGAGTACATGACCCACGCACCATTGGGTTCCTTGAACTCCGTGGGTGGGGTTGCAACCGAAATCAACTCGTTTAACTATGTGTCTCCGCGTGCATGGTTGGCTTGTTCTCACTTCGTGTTGGGCTTCTTCTTCTTGGTCGGACACCTCTGGCACGCAGGTCGCGCACGCGCGGCTGTTGCAGGCTTTGAGAAGGGTATCGATCGTTCGACTGAAGCGACTCTCTCCATGGCTGACCTAGACTAGGTTCTTAGAACCCGGTTTATCAAACCAAAAGAGCGGCTCCTGGAAATAAATCCAGGAGCCGCTTTTTGATGGTTTGAATTGGGTATTAATATCCTGGCGAAGCGCCCCCAACCCCCAATTCTGGGGGCTTCGGAACTCATGTTCCCCCAGAATTGGGGGCTAGGGGGCCATCAGGGTCTATCTAGCGGCACTCGCTAAGCGTTGGCGGCGGCGCGATCGGCCTTCACCCATGGGCAACAGTGCTCGGTTATCGATCGCACTAGTCGTCCCAAAGGACTCAAAGTAGTCTCGGGCTGCATCAGGAAACTCAGAGAAGTTGAACACCGCATCGCCTTCAGAAACCGCCGTCCAGAAGTAGCGCAGACTGGGCACTAACTTTTTCGCTTCAGCTTCAGATAGATTGAGCGGCGCTTGCATCAACAATTGCAGCATGTAGGACTGACCCCGATCGCCCATGATTTCACGGGTCTGCTCTGGGAGATTGTCCCAGCCGGGAATCGACTCCACATGGTGCGACTCCATTTGTAACCAGCGGCGATTGTGCCGATCGGTCTGGAATTGGAATACCCGATAGGGATGGGGATAGCTAATCAGCGAACCCGTGGTGATGTCATAGATGCCTTCTTGGTACGCCACATCTTGGATGTGCAGATGGCCCGTGAAGACCATATTGACGTGGTAGGCCCGTAAAATCGACAGCAGCTCGTCCGCATTTTCCAACATGTAACGCTGGCCCATCCCCTGGGTCGATTGATTCGGCAGATGCTCTAGGACATTATGGTGAATCATCACCATGACCAGCTCATCCCCCGCTTCCTGCGACTTCGCCAAGGTCTGACGCAGCCATTCAAGCTGCGGCTCATCCATCCGACCGATTTGTTTGCCGTTGACATCAAAGGTGTTGGAATTTAACCCAATCAGCCGCACTCCGGGCAAAATCTCGTGCGTATAGTAAGGACGACTTGGATCCTCATAGCCAAACATGCGATAGAAGTGAGGAAAGGCATCCGCTGCGATCGACTGCTCATTGGCTTCGAGGACAGGGATATCGTGGTTTCCGGGAATTACATAGACCGGATAGGGCAACTGAGCAAACCGTTCTGCAATCCAAGCGTGATTCGCCGCCTCACCATGCTGGGTCAAGTCACCGGGCACTAATAGAAAATCAATTTCTTCATGGCTAATTCGATCGAGCGCGACTTCTAACGCTGGAATCCCCACTTCGACCATATGGACTCGCGCAGGATTCTGCCAGATGGTTTCAGGGAGGGCCACATGGAGGTCACTTAAAACGGCAAAGCGAAAATTGAGGTGCTTCATCATTATGTCGGGCATTGCAAAGGCGAAAATTACGGCAGAAACTGAGTTGCAAAGGTCGTAGCATAGGAATAAAAACTGGTAATGCCCTGAATCTCAAACTTAAGGAGTCAAACTGAGGAATGAACCGTTCTAGCTGAACATATTCCTGAGTTGAATCGTTCCTCCACGTTAGGCGGTACCCTTGCTGAGTGGCAACGCTCTCAAGGGGTATGTTGACTCAGTATTTACCCTGCAAGAGAGGTAGCGAGGCTATTCCTCAAGTCTTACGTGGTCTCTTTCATCCTAGGGATGCTCCCTTGTTGTACCCTTTTGTAGTGGCCAAAAACCCGGTAAAAACCCCCAGAATTTCCTATGTCGATCGCCCGTGTCCGTGAACATGTCAATCCTCTCGCGTTGAAGTATCAAACCCCTGCAACCGCACCGGATTGGCAACAGATCTATACAAACCCAGGTCAACCGCTGCATTTAGATATAGGGTGCGCTCGGGGAAGATTTGCAATGCAAATGGCGCAGATGAATCCTAATTGGAATTTTCTGGGTCTCGAAATTCGCGAACCCTTGGTGATTCAGGCCAATGAATGGCGCGACCAGCAAGGCTTATCCAACCTTCATTATCTCTATTGCAACGCCAATAATTCTCTCCAGCCTATTTTAAAATCCTTACCGTCGGGAGCGTTACAGGTTGTCACCATTCAATTTCCAGATCCTTGGTTTAAGAAGCGACATCAAAAGCGGCGAGTGGTGCAGCCAGGACTGGTGCAAGACTTAGCAGATTTTTTGCCGAGCGAGGCGATCGTCTTTATGCAGTCTGATATTTTGGATGTGGCGGAAGAAATGCGCGATCGGTTTCAAGAGAATTCCTCATTTAAGCTTCAGAATCCAGAATGGTCTCAAGAAAATATTATGCCGATTCCCACAGAACGCGAAATTGGCGTTCTAGAGGCAGGTGAGCCTGTTTATCGCGCTGTTTTCACTAAAGTCTAAACATTTGTCCTTAATCAGCTTCTAAACCTAAGTCTTTCAAGCGTTGTGCTAGCCGATCGGCCCGTTGAGACTCCCGATCGGCCCGTTGACGTTCTTGTTCAGCCCGCT
>JAAFJU010000220.1 GCA_013298165.1 Synechococcales cyanobacterium bin31.maxbin.ball.101
ACGAGACCGAAACGCGGATTTCGATCGAAATTAACGATCCATGGGTCCATTCGGGGCGTTAGAATCAATAAGCCCTTTTTTCAATGTTCCGAAATGGCAAAACGTTCTAGCAAATCCTCCACAGCCACTGGTAACTCTCCTGGCGCTGACGTTTTGAGCGAGCGACCGATTGATGCGATCGTTCCGGCCAAGGCTCGCCATACGGATAACACGATCCGAATCCGAGGCGCGCGGCAGCACAACCTGAAAAATGTGGACCTGGAAATCCCCCGAGACAAGATGATCGTCTTCACAGGCGTCTCTGGTTCTGGCAAATCGTCCCTTGCCTTTGACACCATCTTTGCCGAAGGACAGCGGCGCTATGTCGAGTCCCTGAGCGCCTATGCCCGCCAGTTTCTCGGACAAGTGGACAAGCCCGATGTAGATGCGATCGAAGGACTCAGCCCCGCCATCTCCATCGACCAAAAATCCACATCCCACAACCCTCGCTCCACCGTCGGCACCGTCACGGAAATCTACGACTATCTGCGTCTGCTCTTTGGCCGAGCGGGAGAACCCCATTGCCCGGAATGCGATCGGACCATTGCTCCCCAAGCGATCGACCAGATGTGCGACAAGATTATGGAGCTACCGGACAAAACGCGGTTCCAGATCCTTGCCCCCGTGGTTCGCGGTAAGAAAGGAACCCATAAAAAAACACTTTCCAGCATTGCCGCAGAAGGGTTTGCGCGGGTGCGGATTGATGGTGAGGTGCGAGAACTGAATGATTCGATCGAATTGGATAAAAACAAGTTTCATGACATCGAAATTGTCGTCGATCGGCTCGTCAAAAAAGACGACATGCAGGAGCGCTTAGTCGATTCACTCACGACCTGTCTCAAGCATTCCAACGGCATCGCAATGATTAGCATTGTGCATCCAGAGAAGACTGAAGAAAGCCAGAAACCAGATGCAGAGCCGATCGAACACATTTCTGACTTAGTGTTCTCCGAGAACTTCGCCTGTCCAGAACATGGGGCCGTCATGGACGAACTCTCCCCCCGTTTGTTCTCCTTTAACTCACCCTACGGCGCTTGTCCTGACTGTCATGGATTAGGCAGTTTGCGGAAGTTTTCCCCAGACTTAATTATCCCAAACCCCGCGCTCCCGGTCTATGCCGCGATCGCCCCTTGGTCTGACAAGGACAACACCTACTATCTATCGCTTCTGTGCAGCGTTGCTGAAGCCTACAGTTTTGATATCAAGACCCCTTGGGAAAAACTGCGGGAAGATCAGAAAGAAATTATCCTATACGGCTCGCCCGAACCCATCTGGATCGAAACCGATTCCCGCTATCGCGACACAAAGGGCTACAACCGTCGCTACGAAGGCGCATTGCCCATGTTGGAGCGGCAATATCAAGAAGCCTCGTCTGACCTGCATAAACAAAAACTCGAACAATACCTGATCGACCAGCCCTGCGAATCCTGCCATGGCTTCCGCCTCAAACCCGAGTCTTTGGCGGTGCAGGTTGGGCAATTCCGCATTCAAGATCTCACCAGCATCTCCATTCGGGCTTGCCTCGATCGCATCCAAGAAATGAATCTCACGCCAAAGCAGGCCAAGATTGCCGATTTGGTTTTAAAAGAAATCCGTGCCAGATTGAGTTTCCTATTAGACGTGGGGTTGGATTATCTGACGCTCGATCGGCCTGCCATGACCTTATCGGGTGGCGAAGCGCAGCGGATTCGACTCGCGACGCAGATTGGTTCTGGTTTAACAGGCGTTTTGTATGTCCTGGATGAACCGAGTATTGGATTGCATCAACGGGACAATACTCGACTCTTAGGAACGCTGACCAAGTTGCGAGATCTGGGAAATACCTTGGTCGTCGTTGAGCATGATGAAGAGACCATGCGGGCGGCAGATTTCATTGTAGATATTGGTCCAGGTGCTGGGGTTCATGGCGGACGGATTGTGTCTCAAGGCAGTCTGGAGGATCTTCTCAATGCAGAAGAATCCTTGACGGGAGCCTACTTGTCAGGTCGGATGAAAATTGATACCCCTGCGGAACGGAGACCTGGAAATGGTCGAGCGATCGCCATTAAAAATGCATTCCGGAACAATCTCCAAAGCATTGACGTGACGATTCCCCTAGGTCAACTCGTTTGCATTACAGGCGTTTCTGGTTCTGGGAAATCTACATTGGTGAATGAGTTGCTCCATCCAGCGATTCAGCATCACTTTGGCCGTAAGGTTCCCTTTCCCAAGTGCGTTGACCAAATCATTGGATTAGAGACCTTGGATAAGGCGATCGTCATTGACCAGTCCCCCATCGGACGCACGCCTAGGTCCAATCCTGCGACTTACACCGGAATTTTTGATGTAGTTCGCGATGTCTTTGCGACAACGATCGAAGCCAAAGCGCGTGGATACAAACCCGGCCAGTTTTCCTTTAACGTTAAAGGCGGACGCTGCGAATCCTGTGCAGGACAGGGCGTGAACGTGATTGAAATGAATTTCTTACCGGATGTCTATGTGCAATGCGAAGTCTGCAAAGGCAAACGCTATAACCGAGAAACCTTGCAGGTGAAATTCAAAGAGAAGTCGATCGCAGATGTGCTCGATATGACGGTTGAAGTGGCCTGTGAGTTTTTTGAAAATATTCCCCAAGCCCACGCTCGATTGCAAACCCTATTTGATGTGGGCTTGGGCTATATGAAAATTGGGCAACCTGCGCCGACGCTCTCCGGCGGTGAAGCGCAACGGGTCAAACTCGCGTCAGAACTGTCTCGCAGGGCTACGGGGAAAACCTTGTATTTGATCGATGAACCGACTACGGGTCTATCTTTTTATGATGTTCATAAGCTGTTAGATGTGGTTCAGCGTTTGGTAGACAAAGGGAATTCGGTTCTCACCATTGAACATAATCTCGATGTCATTCGCTGTAGTGATTGGGTGATTGATCTTGGGCCTGAGGGGGGCGATCGGGGTGGTCAGATGATCGCGGCTGGAACGCCGGAGATGGTTGCTGAGGTGAAAGAGTCCTACACGGGACATTATTTGAAAGTTGCTTTGGAGCAATATCCAATGGGTGGTTAGGAACTTGTCAATCAACAGTCTTCCATCACCCGGACTTTGCTGACGCAACGCGATGCGAACGACTTCGCTCAGTCCTCGACTCTGAATCTTTATAAATCTCTGTGAATGGTATGACGCCGGATTTTTCTAGTCTGATTGGTCAATCTAGTGCGATCGAGCTTTTGATGCAAGCGATCGTTCGCGATCGGGTCGCACCTGCCTACCTGTTTGCTGGGGCGAATGGTATTGGTAAACGGTTAGCGGCACAGTGTTTTATTCAGGCGTTGCTGGGGGATGGGGACGATCGGGCACAGCGGGGTAATCATCCCGATTTTTTGTTAATTGAACCGACCTATTTGCATCAAAACAAACGCTATAGTCCAGCGGAAGCAGAAGCCGCTGGGGTTAAAAAGAAGTCTGCGCCGATCGTTCGTTTAGATCAAATTCGTGAGATTGCAGTCTTTCTTAGTCGTCCGCCGTTGGAGTCCGATCGTTCCGTCGTCCTGATTGACCAAGCTGAAACCATGCCTGAATCTGCGGCAAATGCATTGCTCAAAACCTTAGAAGAGCCAGGACGCGCAACGATTATTTTGATTGCACCCAGCCCAGAATCCCTGCTGCCGACCTTGGTGTCTCGATCGCAGCGCATTCCCTTTTATCGGTTGTCACAGGCTGATTTTTGTGCGGTGTTGCAGCGATCGGACCAGGGAGAAATTTTGAACCAACCGCAGATTGTAGACCTAGCTCAGGGCAGTCCCGGCGATGCGATCGAACAATGGCAAAAGCTCCAAGAGATTCCACCAGAAATCATCCAGCAGGCCATTCAGCGTCCCACCACTGTTCCCGACGCCCTGCGCCTAGCGAAACAAATCACAAAAGCCTTGGATGCGGAATCTCAGGTGTGGCTGTTGGACTATCTTCAGCAGGTGTATTGGCGATCGGGCAGCGCATCCACTGAAGTGCTGCAACAACTCGAAAAATCCAAAGACTATCTCCGAGCCTACGTTCAACCGCAACTCGTCTGGGAAGTCACCCTAATGCCAAACGTTCAAGGATAGTAGAAGTTTTCTGGAAATGAATGGATTGCTCTAGAAAGACCTCGCGGGCGCGCAGGTTGCAGCGATCGTGGAGTTTGAGTTGATCGCTGTGGGCGCAGACAATTCTAGCGTTCCATTGGCATTACGCTGTAGGGAAGTCGCCTCGACAATTGTCACCGCTTTTGGTTCAGATGCGATCGGTTCAAGTGCGATCGGTTCAGACACGATCGGCTTAGCAGACGTCACCTCCCGCACATCATGCCAAGCCCGCTGACTAGGAGACATATTAAAACTGGGACTTGGCGGAATACCACCCTGCCCTGTAATAATAAAACGGCTTCCGGTATTCGCGGCACAGCCCTGAGAAATCTGCTGACTTTCCAGTGTATTCGGTAACTCTACAATCCCATTGGTTGGATTGAGATCCAAACTATTGATCTGGACCGTTCCATTAAACGACACGCCTAAGTCAGAGGTTGCCGTAATATCATTTTCAGGCGTCAGCCGATCGCGACTCATCAGTCCTAAAATACTCTTCGCCGTAATCAAAACCTGTCCGCCTTTTGCATTAACGGCATTTGCCGTAATATCGCTGTTTTGAATACCGACTAAAACATCTGAATTGATTTTAATATTACCTCCCGGTTCATTCCCTTTAGAATTAGTTGAAATCATCGCATTGCGCTGCATCACCAGTTGCGAACTCTGAATCTCAATGTTTCCGCTGGATCCCGCTAGCGTTGAAGCTGCGATCGAACCCTTGGTTTTCAAGTCGATCGCATTCGCATTGATCAAAATATTGCCAGCAGCGCCTCGTCCAGGAGGCGTCGCCGCCGTACTGCCAAAATTACTGACGCTAATCGTTGCCCCCTCCTGAATCGTCAGTCGTTGGGTCGCAACACTAATGTCGCCGCCATTCCCCGTGTCAACTACCGCACTCGCAAACAAACCACTGCGACTTTGAGGACTGGTGCCACTCAAAATAACTTCTTTCGCATTAATAATTAAGTCTCCCGCATTCCCTGGTCCAGAAGTCGCAACTACCACCTGTGCCCCATCCTGAACGCTCAAGCGATCTGCTGTAATCTTGAGATCGCCGCCTTTACCACTCGCTTTAGACAGCACCGATGCAAACAAACCACTCGGCGCACCGACCCCAATCCCAACGAGATCGATCGTCTTGGATTCAACCGTCAATGTTCCAGCACTGCCAGTGCTATTGCTAATGGTACTCACCGTAATCTGTGCCCCATCTGCCACTCGTAACCGATCGCTCTTCACCGTAAGGTCTCCACCGTTCCCTGTGGCCGCCCTTGCAAATAGCCCACTTGACAAAAAACTCGCCGATCGCCCGACAATATCGATCGAATTGGCTTGGACATTTAGTTGTCCCGCATTGCCAATACCGTTCGTACTCACCGAAATTTTTGCGCCGTCTCGGATCGTTAATTGTTCCGCTTCGACTTGCACACTGCCACCTTGACCCCGCGCGGTTCTATTTAACACCGTCGCAAACAATCCACCGCCCCCAAAGGGTAGAACACCCCCTTGAAGCTCGATCGTTTTTGCCTTAACCGTCAAGTTCCCCGCATTCCCCGATGCCAAAGTACTGGCGGAGATTTGGGCACCGTCTATCACTCGCAGTGTACCTGTCTCGATCGCAATGCTGCCCCCTTGTGCTGTTGAAGTTGCGGCAAGACTGGCATCTGTAAACAAACTACTGATAAATCGCTGCTGCGTAGACGATTCCGAAAACCCTAAAACCTCCAGCGATTCAGTCGCCTTAACCGTGATACCTTGACCTTTTCCTGCGCCCAGCGTTGTTGC
>JAAFJU010000230.1 GCA_013298165.1 Synechococcales cyanobacterium bin31.maxbin.ball.101
CCAAACGACGATACACTGTATTACTGTGTAATTCATGTGCAGAACTTGCAGCGGGCGAAAACGATGGTTGCAACTCCGATTAAGACTTCAACAGGTCAAACTCCAGCGGCTTCAACGTCTGCGGAGTCCCAAAACAGTGGCCGACAGTACCTGATTCAGGCCACCTCTCCGAACCAATCCCTTCTTCCGTTAACGGCAACGGTCAACGATCGCGACCACCTCGAAATCGGCGGCTGCGATGTGGTGGACTTGGCCCAGGAATTTGGTACCTCCTTATATATTGTGGATGAGCAGACCCTCCGCGTCGCCTGTCAGCAATACCGCGATGCCTTCAAAACCCACTACGCAGGCGAATCTCTCGTCATCTACGCCTCGAAAGCTTGGAACTGTCTAGCAGTCTGTGCGATCGTCGCCAGCGAAGGCTTAGGGATTGACGTGGTCTCCGGGGGCGAACTCCTGACGGCAACCCAAGCCGGAGTCCCCGCCGCCAAGACCTACATGCATGGCAATAATAAGTCTGTTGACGAACTCAAAATGGCGATCGATCGCGATGTCACCGTCATCGTCGATAACTGGGAAGAGCTGCGATCCCTGGCGGAGTTGACCCAAAAAGCGGGCAAAACCATTCGGATCATGCTGCGTCTGACTCCCGGCATCGAATGCCACACCCATGAATATATTAAGACTGGACGGATTGATAGCAAATTCGGCTTCGATCGCAACCAGGTCGATGCCGTATTTGACTACGTCTTGGCCAATCCCAGCCTGAACTTTATCGGTTTGCACGCCCATATTGGCTCCCAAATTTTTGAACTGACGCCCCATGAAGATCTCGGCACCGTCATGGTGGACTGGATCACCAAGGCGATCGCCAAGGGCTTGAGCGTCACCGAACTCAACATCGGCGGCGGTCTGGGCATTCGCTACACCGAGCAGGATGATCCCCCCAGCATCGACGCTTGGGCCAAAGTGGTCTGCGACTCCGTCACCGCCGCCTGCAAAGCCGAAAATATTCCCCTGCCCAAACTCATTTCAGAACCCGGTCGATCGCTCGTCGGCACCTCCTGCGTCACGGCCTACGCAGTCGGCGGCCAGAAGGAGATCCCTGGCATTCGCACCTACCTCAGCGTCGATGGCGGCATGTCGGACAATCCCCGCCCCATCACCTACGAATCCGTCTACCGCGCCGTCCTGGCCAACCGCATGTCGGAGCCGATGAGCGAAACCGTGACGATCGCAGGCAAACACTGTGAATCCGGCGATGTCCTGATTAAGGACGCGAAACTGCCCAAAGCGGAGTTCGGCGATACCTTAGTGGTCATGGACACGGGAGCCTATAACTACAGCATGTCCTCGAACTACAACCGGATTGCCCGTCCAGCAGCGGTATTAGTGAATCAGGGCCAAGCTCACTTGATCCTCGAACGGGAAACCTTGGAGGATCTGCTGCGTCACGATCGGCTCCCGGCCTACTTGAAGGCTTAAACAATTAGGGCTTCAAGGGTTTGACCTGACAAGCCCCAACCCCTTCAACTTCTAGTCCACTCACACAGACCGTTGAACCTAATGACCGATTCTGTTATCCAATGGCTCTCTAACCAGGATATGGCAGGGTCGGTTTTGACTTTTTTCTGGCAGAACCTGAGATCGATCGTTGATATCGGCTCCGTGCTCACCTTGATCTACGTCATGCTGCTGATCATTGGAGAGCGGCGAACGCTTTGGATGGTCAGAGGATTGATCGCCCTCATGCTAGCGGCCACCATCAGTCGATATTTAGACCTGAGGCTCTTGGGCTTTGTCCTACAAAACCTCGTGGTCGGCTCCGCCGTGGCCATGGCGTTTATCCTACAGCCCGAGTTCCGACGGTTTTTAGAACTCCTTGGCCGAGGGGAAATCCTCCAGCTTCTACAGCCCACCCGACGCAGCAATCCCCGTGCCAGAAGCGGCATTGATGAAATCGTCGATGCCGTCAAGGATCTGTCGCAAAATCGCACAGGCGCATTGATTATCCTCGAAACCGATACCCCCATTGACGATCGCGACTTTTCAGTCCCCGGCGTCAAACTCAATGCAGAACTCTCACGGGAGCTAATCCAAACTATTTTTCAAAATTCCACCTTGCTCCATGACGGTGCCCTGCTGATTCGAGATAGCACCATTGTCGCCGCAGGCGTGATTTTACCCCTGTCTGAGCGCTCCGCCTCTCGCCAACTGGGGACCCGTCATCGGGCCGCCATGGGCATCACCGAGCGAGTCAGTCACTGCATCTGCGTCGTGGTGTCAGAGGAAACTGGCTCCATTTCTCTGGTGGAGAACGGCGTTTTGAACCGCCCCTTGACCAGTAGCAAGCTCAAGGAACTCCTCGAAACAAAATTTACCCAAGAAAACGATCGGACCCAAGGCGAACCGCGTCTGCTGTATTGGCTCAGCTATGGGGTTGGACAGCTACGATCGCGGCTAAAAGCCCTGCGTCGAAACGATCGTTAAGAACCCAATCGATCGGTCCCATCAGTCGTTAAGAAGTACTACGAGATGAGAATTCCTGTGGCGTTTCCAGATACATAACCTAATAGAATCCCTGACTGTTTTAACATTTTCTAATTCTTATGACACAACCTCAAAAACCCACCGTAGTCATCACCGGAGCATCCTCAGGCGTGGGACTCTACGCGACCAAAGCCTTGATCAAGCGAGGTTGGTTCGTCGTCATGGCCTGCCGTGACATCCCCAAGACGGAAGCCGCTGCCAAAGCCCTCGGATTTCCCTCAGATAGCTACAAAATCCTGCCGATCGACCTGGGAAGTCTCCAGAGTGTTCGGCGATTTGTCACGGACTACCGCTCCAGTGGACTTTCCCTGGACGCTCTCGTCTGCAACGCCGCCACCTACATGCCCCTGCTCAAAGAACCTGCCCGCAGTCCCGAAGGCTACGAACTCAGCGTCGCCACCAACCACCTCGGCCACTTCTTGCTCTGCCAACTGATGCTCCCGGACTTACAAAAGTCCACGGCTCCTGAAAAACGCCTGATCATCCTCGGCACCGTCACCGCTAACTCCAAGGAACTCGGCGGCAAAATTCCCATCCCCGCCCCCGCTGATCTCGGCGATCTGCAAGGCTTAGAAGCGGGATTCAAGGCCCCGATCGCCATGATCGACGGCAAGCCCTTCAAAGCAGGCAAAGCCTACAAAGACAGCAAACTCTGCAACATGATGACCATCCGCGAACTCGATCGGCGCTTTGGCTCTCAGACAGGTATTATCTTCAACTCCCTCTATCCCGGCTGCGTCGCCGACACCCCGCTCTTCCGCAACGCCCCACCCCTCTTCCAAAAAATCTTCCCCTGGTTCCAAAAGAACATCACCAAGGGCTATGTCTCTCAAGAACTCGCAGGCGAACGAACCGCACAAGTGGTCGCCGATGCAGGCTTCAGTCAATCCGGTGTCCACTGGAGCTGGGGCAACCGCCAAAAAGAGGGCCGCGAAGCCTTTGTTCAAGAACTCTCCAAGGGCAGTGATGATGTCAAGGCCGCCCGCATGTGGGACTTAAGCATGAAGCTCGTCGGGCTGTAACTCTGGCCAAAAACCTTAGGCTGAGGGGGGTGCTTCAGTTTCAACAAACTTTTGCCACCCTTTTCGCCGCAAATCAGCCCCTACAATATAAGTCGTCTTCGTTCTCACAATCAGTGCTGAACCGACCGCTTCATCCACCTCAGATGCGATCGAATAGGCTTGATCTTGCCGCTGAGAAGGCACCGTCATCAAGATCACAAATAGCTCTCCTTGACAGTTAATCCCTTGAAAAACTTGGCTTTCATGCCAGAACGCGAAGAACGTACAATCCGTTTCATTCGCAAGTCTCAATGCCATTCAATTGACCTTAATTTAAAAATCCCATGAAATAGTGAGTCATGAGTTGATGTCATTTTTTGTTCACAATTGTGTTCAAAAGTATGTCTAAAGATAGTTGGATACTCTCATATTAGAAGCTTTGCAGGAGGACTTCTTAATCAATTGCGAAGTATAAAAAACACTAACAGAAATAGATGAAAAACAACAAGGAATCGATAGTTACACCAATCTGTCAAATTTACCTCAGATCGAGCAACCGGAGTAATGCGGAGTTTTTTTCGACTTCCTCTGTGCCAACGGCTACCCATATATTCTATAAACGATCGAATAGGAGGCATCAGAGAGTTTGAAGTCTTCATCATTTTTTCCGAAAAATGACCGATAAGCTCTAAAAAAGGGGCACACTAAGGTCATTACAACTCTCGATCTACGGATGTTATATTCCAAATATTTTGGTGATCTGCTGCATTTGTTGAGTATCTCCGTGATACTTCCGACGAGTTTTGTAATGTCTTAATTTCACTTCATTTCAAAGATCGAGTTATTTTAATTTTGCTGTTTGACCATGCTCTATTTCAACGTCTTGAACTGGATTTACCATGAGTAGCGTTCGAGTCCTCGTCATTGAAGATGCGGCGGAGGTTCGGCGCAATATCGCGGAGATTTTACGATCGGATGGCTGTACGGTTCTAGAGGCGGGGGACGGAGAAGCGGGCCTTGCTGTAGTCCGATCGACGCCCCCAGACTTGATCCTCTGCGACATTGTGATGCCCATTGTGGATGGCTATGACGTGCTGAAGCAGATTCGGGCCGAGGCTCAGACGGCCTGGATTCCGTTCGTTTTTCTTACGGGGAAAGATGAGCGATCGGAGCAGCGTCAAGGGATGTGTCTCGGGGCCGACGACTACCTGACTAAACCCTTCCGCCGCCACGAACTGCTGGATATGCTCCATAGTCAACTGGCCCGACAAGCCCAGCGGAATCAGTGGTGCCGTCAGACTTGCGATGCGCAGCAGGCCAGTAGTCAGCAAGCCCTAGAAGCTCAACTCAAAGTGCTTCAACTGCGAGAACAGGAAACTCAAGCCTGGGTCGGCGGCATCACCCATGATCTACGCGCGCCCCTCACCACGATTAAGGTCGCCTTAGAACTGCTTCAGCGCAGCCCCGAGCAATCCGATCGCTACTTTTCGATCGCCCGTCAAGCCTGTTCCCAAAGCGACCTCCTCATTGAAGAACTCCTCGCGTTTTACCGAGAGGAGGACGCCCTCTCCAGCCCCACCGATCGCCCCGAGAATTCAGCGGTAGGGACGATCGAACAGCCCCCATTAGGCATCAGTCTGAGCACTTTATTGCCCCGTTTAAAAGCCGGGTTTCAGGCCAGGACGGAGCATCTCGATTTACGGTTGCAATGGTCAGAACAAGCTGAACTCGAACAGTCAGCGTTCGCAAAGGCCGCACTGCCATCCGCCTTGACCGTCGAACGCATCATCACCGAACTCTTAAATAATGCCTGCAAATACACCGCACCGGGCGGCACCATCCAATTCACGGCCCAATTCAAAGCCAGTCTCACCCAGCGCTTAGCGGATCAGAACGCAGATCAAAAATTAGACGACCTTCAAGTTTTCATCCGAAATGAAGGTGAAATTCATCCGAAAGCGTTACCCTATATATTCAATAAGTTCTATCGTGGGATGGAAGATATCCCAGGC
>JAAFJU010000272.1 GCA_013298165.1 Synechococcales cyanobacterium bin31.maxbin.ball.101
AATCGCTGGGTTTGGTGCGGGGGTCGAGGGTGACTTGAATGGTGCGCGATCGATCGTCCGCCGAAATCCCCGTCGTTACGCCCACCGCAGGAGAAGCGTCAATGCTGACCGTGAAGGCCGTCTGATTACTGTCGGTGTTTTCTCTCACCATCAACGGCAGGTCCAACTCATCCAACCGTTCGCCTGTCATCGCCAGACAAATCAGGCCCCTCGCTTCCACCGCCATGAAATTGATCATGTCTGAGGTTGCAAACTGTGCCGCACAAATCAAGTCGCCTTCATTCTCTCGATTTTCATCATCGACGACGACGATCGACTTACCGATTTTCAGGTCGTCTAGAGCAGATTCAATGGAGTCAAACACAAAGGTAGTATTGAAGTGGGGTTGGGGTTGTCGGATTGAGAAGTTCAAGATGGAACACCGTTGAGATTTGTGAAGCTATTGAGTAACCCCCCATAGAGGGTTGTGTATCTAGTCTTAATGTCTATAAGAATTAACTGAATACCTAACCCAGGTCAAGTAAAAGCCATAATTTTCTCCGTATTTATATGGAAATAAAAAAGTGATCTTCTGAGATCTTGATATCGTAAGACCCTTATTCTATCTACTTTTCCCTGTAAACGGATCGATTTGCCAATAATTTATGTTGGTAGAATTACGGTCGATCGAATGTATCACCCACTGTATCTAAACTGCGAGAGACTGCGAGAGACTACGGGAAGCAAATCCTAGCAAAACCGCTCTATTGATCGCCTGAGCAGGGGAAAATCGTTCACTGTTTTGATGGACCTTAGCGAAGTTTTGTGTCGTTTGCGTGAAGGGGAGATTGGGCCGAAGAGAAGCGTTTTCGCGGGATTATTGGCGGGATTGGGGTTAGGGGAATGATTGTGAGCGGGATTGGCGTTCTAGGGTTTCAGCGAGGACTTTAATGCGCTTAAGTTGGGCTTTCATGTCGGTTTGGGTGAGATCTTGGGCAAACCGATCGAAGCCAAAGCGAATGAATGGATTTGGGATTTCAAAAGAAAATTGATTGATCAGTCGAGTCCCATGGTCGATCGGCTCACATTCCCACCGATCGGTCCCCACAAAAAAGCCTTGAAACGACCAAACCACTAGACCAGGAGCGCGTTCGATTACTTGATTGTAGAGCGTCGGTTTGAACAGTGGCAGGTTAATGACAAATCGGCTTTGAGCGCCGAGATCTGTGGACCAGAGATCGCCCACAGGTTCGCAGACCAACATGGGGTTGAGCCATTCGGCCATCCGATAGCGATCGGTGATGCAATGTTCAACCGTTGTGGCACTCGCCTGGATCTCGATCGTATTTTCAAAGCAGCTCATGGCTGGCGCTGAGGGGGCGGGTTTTGAGGACATAGTCGGTTTTGAAGGAAGGGTGGATTTTGACGGGAGAGGTTTAGCGCGAGAGGTTTCAAATTAGTGAGACGTTAAGCACTATGCTTATCAATGGTAATTGGTGGTAAAGGCGTTTTCGCCCGCCCCCCTCATCTATCCCTCGTCGCTATGTCTACGCCCGATCGTAAACCCATCCTCCTCGACTTCGAAAAACCCCTCGCCGAGCTTGAAGAACAGATCAAGCAGGTCCGTGATCTGGCGGCTGAGACGGAAGTGGACGTGTCGGGCCAGATCTCTCAGTTGGAAACGCGGGCGATTCAGCTTCGCAAAGAAATTTTTAGTAGCCTCACCCCGCAGCAGCGGCTACAAGTGGCCCGTCACCCCAGACGCCCGACGACGTTGGACTACATTCAAGCCATTAGCGATGACTGGTTAGAACTCCATGGCGATCGGGCCGGGTTTGATGACTTGGCCATGGTGGGCGGGGTGGGCCGCATCGACGGTCGGCCTGTGGTCATGCTCGGTCAGCAAAAGGGCCGCAATACTAAGGACAATATTCAACGAAATTTTGGTCAGGCATCGCCCAGTGGCTATCGCAAGGCGATTCGGCTGATGGAACATGCCGATCGCTTTGGAATGCCGATTTTGACCTTTATTGACACCCCAGCCGCTTGGGCAGGTCTCGAAGCGGAGGAATACGGCCAAGGTGAGGCGATCGCCTTTAACCTGCGCGAGATGTTTAAGTTTGAGGTGCCGATCGTCTGTACCGTCGTGGGTGAAGGAGGATCCGGTGGAGCCTTGGGCATTGGCGTGGGCGATCGGATTTTGATGATGGAGCATTCGGTCTACAGTGTGGCTCCCCCCGAAGCCTGTGCGGCCATTCTCTGGCGCGACGCAGGCAAGTCTGCCAAGGCCGCCGATGCGCTGAAAATCACCTCGGAAGACCTGCTTGGTCTCGGCATCATCGACGAAATCATTGCAGAACCCACCGGGGCCGCCCATGCTGACCCCGTGCTGGCGACCGAACAGGTCAAAGCCGCCATCTTAAAAAATCTTGTGGGCTTGGATGCCATGAGTAGCCGGGAACGGAAAGATTTGCGCTACGGCAAGTTTCGGAGCATTGGCAAGTTTGCAGAAGCTTGAAAAACACCCCAAAAACGTAATGCCGGGATCTGGTGCTATAATGAGAAGCTGTAATATTTATTTACATCTTTTTGAATCGATCGCCCTCTGCTTTGGATGCCTTGAGCTGTTTTTAGCACAATGGTTTGAGTGTTCTGAAGTGACGCAGCGATCGGCGTTAAGTTTAAATCTTTCCCCGTTTAAATCTTTCTGAGCGTTAACTCTTTCAGTCCGTTGCGAGAACAAGACTTTGACTACAGCACAATATGCCCTGATTACAGGCGCGAGTAGTGGCATTGGCAAAGCCACAGCGCTGGCGTTTGCTAAGGCTGGAATCCATCTAACCTTAGTCGGGCGAAATCCGGAAAAATTAGAGACCGTTGCTGAGCAAGCAAGACTCTCGGGTGTGACGGTGGGGGTTCATATCGTGGATCTCTCCGAACTCTCGCAGGTTCGTGAGAAAATCGCGGCGATCGTCGCCGAGTTGCCGAAACTGGACATTGTGGTTAACAGTGCCGGAATGGGCTATACCAATGGCCTTTTAGAGACGCCCTTAGCCGATTGGCAACGGGTGCTGGATCTGAACATCACAAGTGTGTTGCAAGTGATTCAAGGCGTGTTACCCAAGCTTCGATCGCAACAGCAAGGCACGATTATCAATCTCTCGTCGATCGCCGCCCATCAAGCCTTTCCGAATTGGGGTTTGTACTGTGTCAGTAAGTTTGGTCTTTTAGCGTTGACTAAAACTCTGGCGGCAGAAGAGCGCAGCTATGGCATTCGAGCCATTTCGTTATCTCCCGGTTCTGTGAATACCGAACTCTGGGATACGGATTCGGTGGACGCCGACTTCGATCGCAGTGCCATGCTGACGCCGGAGGTGGTTGCAGACTCGATTCTCTATGCGGCGCAAATGCCCCAGGGTGCCGTCATAGAAGAGCTGGTTTTGCTACCTAATGCTGGAACCTTCTAACTGGACTTTTCTAAGCCGTCTCAATTCTTCAATTCCCCTAAATTTTCAACTGTTAAGGACTTAAGCCATCATGACGATCGTAAATGACTCGATTTTGAATTCCTCCTTGGAAACTGAACTGGCCCGCAATGCCAATCGAGAAGATGGCGGTGCGAGCTATTTTGCTTCGATGGAAGCGGCGGTGCGCGAGATGATCATTGGGGTCGGGGAAGATCCCGATCGCGAAGGTCTGCTCAAGACACCCAAGCGCGTCGCTAAGTCCATGCAATATTTGACGGGTGGCTATTCTCAGACCCTCGAAGAGTTGCTCAATGGCGCTATTTTTGACGAAGGCCACAACGAAATGGTCCTAGTGCGGGACATCAACTTTTTCAGCATGTGTGAGCACCACATGTTGCCCTTCATGGGTCGCGCCCACGTGGCCTACATCCCCAACCAAAAGGTGGTGGGACTGAGCAAACTGGCCCGAATTGTGGACATGTATGCCCGCCGGATGCAGGTTCAAGAGCGGTTGACCAGTCAGGTCGCCAAAGCGCTTCAAGAAGCCCTCAATCCTCGCGGTGTCGCGGTGGTATTGGAGGCATCGCACATGTGCATGGTGATGCGCGGTGTTCAGAAGCCCGGTTCTTGGACGGTGACAAGTTCCATGGTGGGCTGCTTCCAGGAAGACTTGAGAACCCGTGAGGAATTCCTAAATCTGATTCGTCACCAGCCTTCGTTCTTCTAATTTTAGAATCTGACTAAAACAAAAGCGATCGGTCTTTCTCTGAGAAGGACCGATCGCTTTTTTGCAGGTCGTTGATTTTCACAAATCTATTGAGC
>JAAFJU010000182.1 GCA_013298165.1 Synechococcales cyanobacterium bin31.maxbin.ball.101
AAGTGATCATAGTTAAGGTACTCCTTCCATGCCCAATATGCCCTCTCCAGCGGATTGATCCATCATCCAGATTAAGTTCCCTTGGGGCCGAATGGCATGGGCTGGATATTGATTTGCATCACCATCGGGAGAGAATATTTGCTGAAGGGCAGGTTGTTTGCTGGCTCCGGCAAGTAAAAACAAGACATTGTGGGCGTTGTTAATCAGGGGATAGGTGAAGGTAATCCGGGCTTGGCCGGACTTTTCGCCGACGGTGATGAGCCGATCGCGCACCCCCAAGGCAGGTGTATGGGGAAAGAGCGAGGCGGTGTGGCCGTCGTCACCAATCCCTAACAAGATTAAGTCAAAAGCGGGGATTGTTCCCACTGTAGTGTCAAAAACTGCCTGAATCGTGGCTTCGTATTCTAGGGCGCTGTCGATCGGTTTAGGAAAATGGGTGGGAACCGCATGAATATTGCTGGGAGGCAGGGGAACTTGGTCTAGCCATGCTTGACGGGCCATCTTTTCATTGCTGTCGGGGTGATCGCTGGGGACGTAGCGTTCGTCACCCCAGAAGATATGCAGCTTATTCCAGTCCAGGTTAGATTGTGCGATCGCTTGGTACAGCGGTTTTGGGGTGCTGCCGCCGGAGAGGGCAAGGGTCGCAATGCCCCGGAATTCGATTGCTTGGTGCAAGATTTCAAGGGTGCGCGCTGTGGCGGCTTCGATCAAGGCAGTCGGGGTGGGAAGAATTTGGACCTGACGAGTCATGATGGCCTGGGATGAGTAAATGGACAGAAATAGAGCAATATGAAGCGCTATGGAACGCTGCTTTTAGGTCAGGATAGGTCAGAGATCGGAAGATAGTTTGTTTTTTCAGGAATTCTCCCTATTGTTTGTCACGGGATTGTCATGGTTTAGGGCGCTGAATTGAGCTGAATTGAACGGTTTGGGCTTTAATGAAACGAAATTTGGAAAGGGGGTGGTGAGATGGCGGCGGATTTGCGAGCTTCGGGGGATGGGTTGTCACTGCGATCGTGGCTCTGGCGCTGGCGCTATCTACTAGGGCTATTGGTGGGCGATGTAGCGGCATTAGCGGGAGCTTGGCGGTTGGCGGTGTATCTCAACCAGTTTTATATGCCGTTGCCGCCGCAGTTGAATTGGGGGATGGTGCTGGGGTTGCCGGGGATTTTCTGGGGGTTTGCGGCGGCGATGCTGTCGGTGTTTGGGGTGGGGCAGATGTATGGGGCGGTGCGAGCAGGGGACTATGTGCAGGCGGGGAAGCTGGTGAGCTGGCTCTATGGCTGGGGATTGGTGATGATTTATTTTTATGACCCTCGGTTAGCGCCGCCCCGATCGCTGGTGATTTCGGCTTGGTCCGGGAGTGTGGTGGGGATTATTGGAATGCGTTTAGTCTGCTGTTGGCTGATTCGCTGGATTGAGGTGGCCCGATCGCAAATCAGTGTCTTTATTGTGTCTTCTGCGGGACGAATGCCGAAGTTAGCCCGATCATTAGACCGACAGCGCCATTATCGGGTCGTGGGGGCGGCGTTATCTTCAACCATTGGCAGCTCGGCGATCGTGGAGACCATTGTAAAGTCCGGGGCACGGGAGGTCTTAGTCGAAGCCTTGCCCCAGACAGAACTGGCATCACGCTTGTATTGGCGGTTGCGGCGGGCGGGAATTACACTCCGGTTGATTCCATCGAGCGTGGAGACGTTGCACCGTCGCGGAATTCCGGAGATTTTTGCGGGGATGCCGACGTTGCGATTAGAGCCGCCGTTGCTGTCGGGGTGGGATTATCGGATTAAGCGGTTGGTGGATGTGTTGGGTTCGCTGTTTGGGTTGGTGGTTTTATTGCCGTTGTTTGGATTGATTGCGATCGTGATTTGTGTTGAATCACGCGGCCCGATCTTTTTTCGACAGGAGCGTGTGGGATTGAATGGATCTGGGTTTCGGATTTGGAAGTTTCGGACAATGGCCGTCAATGCGGGAGCGTTGCAGGCGAGTCTGGAAGCGCAGAATGAGAGTCGGGACGGGGTTTTATTTAAAGTCCGATCGGACCCGCGCGTGACCAAGGTTGGAGCCATCTTACGCCGCCTGAGTTTGGATGAGTTACCGCAGTTGATGAATGTATTGCTGGGGCAAATGAGTTTAGTCGGGCCAAGGCCGTTGCCATTGCGGGATGTGGAACGGTTTGCAGATTGGCATCATGTGCGGCATCAGGTGTTGCCGGGAATGACGGGGCTATGGCAGATTTCGGGACGATCGGACTTGGATGAGTTTGATGATGCCGCTAGATTGGATCTGTATTACATTGATCATTGGTCATTGAATTTAGATTTGGAAATTCTGGTTCAGACGATCGGACGAGTGTTATTTGGACGGGGAGCCTATTAGCATCCAGCTATGTGATAACGTCAAAACTGATATTACAAAGTCACGTTCCTATCTATGTTTGACCATTTATCGATCGGTGTTTCAAATTTTGCCAAGAGCGTTGTATTTTATGACGCCGTCTTTCAAGCGTTAGGCGTCGGACGAATGTTTGCCTTACCGATGGAAGCGATCGCAGGCTACACAGGGCCTAAGGGCACATCTTTTTGGATTTATGGAAAGGATAAAGCAAATAGTCCCCTCACCCAGGTTCAGCCTAGCCCCAGGTTTCACATCGCCTTTCAAGCCGCAAATCGAGCCGCTGTGGATGCGTTTTATCAAGCGGCGATCGCGCAAGGTGGAACAGATGAAGGCGCACCGGGGATTCGATCGAACTACCATCCCAACTACTACGCCGCCTATGTCCTAGATTTGGACGGATATAAGCTAGAAGCGGTCTGCCATGATCCCGCCTAAGTCCGCTTGAATTTAATTTAACGGCAGCATTCTTTACGGAATTCTTACAAAACATTTTTTTGCGTAAAAATACGGACAATCCCCCAGAGCCTATCCGCTTTTATCTTCTTTTAAGGATGATATTTCTCTAAGGCAAGAACACAAATGTGTCCTTTGTTTTAGTAAGAGTTCTATAAAGCGGCCAGGGAATATCTATGATTGTCAATTCATTCCAGTCATTCCAGTCACCCACAATATTATCAACACCATCACAACCCCCCTTACTTCCGACTCCCTTTGCGGCAGCACAGTCTCAACCCACAGAAATAAGCGTCCGATCGATCCTCTTCGTCGATCGCGCTGTGGGCGGCTATGAGCGTCTCTTGAAGACTCAACCCGGACTAGAGATCAAGATTCTGGATTCGAGTCAAGATGCGATCGAACAGATTACCCAAACCCTCGCGCTTCGTAGTGGCATTGAAAGTATTCAGATTTTGTCCCATGGCGTCAGTGGCGGATTAGCGCTAGGTGACGACTTTCTCAACAGTGCCGCACTCGATCGGCAATCCCAGCAGATTCAAACTTGGAAGCAAGCCTTAACCCAGGATGCCGACATTTTGCTCTACGGCTGCAACGTCAGTTCCGGAACCTTAGGCCAAAGCTTTATTCAAAATCTCAGTCAACTCACGGGCGCAGATGTTGCGGCCTCGGATAATCTCACAGGCCAAGGCGGAGACTGGACGCTGGAAAGCAGCACAGGCACCATTGAAGCCACGATCGCCCTCAATGCGATCGGCATGGCAACCTACCAATCCAGCCTCAATGCCCCCGTCTGGGCCAGGTCTACTGGGGGATCGAGAGACTTTGATAACGATACGGGAAATGCGATCGCGGTCGATGGCGCAGGCAACACCTACATCACAGGTAAACTCCAAGGTTCCAACATTAACTTTGGTGGCACGACAGTCAGTACGAAAGATCTCAGTCCCGATGCCTTTGTCAGCAAGTTAGATGCCTCCGGGAACGTTCTCTGGACTAAGACCTTTGGTGGATCAAGTGCGATTATTCCTTCTTCTGCTTTGGATGCAGGCCAGGGGATTACAGTCGATAGTGAGGGGAATGTCTTTGTGATTGGTTCGTTCCAAGGGACGATGAATCTGGGAAGTTCCTCTTTGAACAGTACTGGCATTCTGGATGTCTTTGTTTTAAAGCTAAATGGAGCCAATGGAAACGTAGCCTGGGCCAAAAACTTCGGGGGCGCGGGCATTGAACAAGGGTTTGCGATCGGGCTAGATGGTAGTAACAATGCCTATATCACCGGAACCTTTGGAGATGCGACCCGATCGGCAACTGCAAACTTTGGCAATGTCACCCTCCAAAAGCGGGGAAATACAGATGCTTTTATCGCTAAACTCAATGGTGGTACTGGGGATGTAGCCTGGGCTAAAAGCTATGGCAGCAATGCAAACGACACTGGATTCGGGATTGCGGCAACCTCTGGCGGAGTCTACGTCACAGGGAACACCCAAGAGGGAGATAACTTCGATATCTTTGCGATCAAACTGGATAGCGGTAATGGCAACACGCTTTGGGATAAGAAGTTTGGGGGGAGTGGTGAAGATTCGACTAAGGCGATCGCGGTGGATGGCAGTGGGAATGCCTACCTGACTGGATTTTTAAAAAGCTCAACGGCCACCTTTGGCGGCGTAACTGTTCAGAGTAGTGGGGCCGATGCCTTTGCCGTCAAGCTCAATAATGCCGATGGTTCTG
Organism: Synechococcales cyanobacterium bin31.maxbin.ball.101; assembly: GCA_013298165.1. Lineage (GTDB taxonomy): Bacteria > Cyanobacteriota > Cyanobacteriia > Leptolyngbyales > Leptolyngbyaceae > JAAFJU01. Next base: position 4,582 of record JAAFJU010000182.1, read on the forward strand.
TGGCATGGGCGAAGAGTCTGGGCAGCTCGGGAGAGGAATACGGAAATGGCATTGGGTTAGATGGAAATGGCAATGTCTATATTGCAGGTTCATTTACCAGTTCAACTTGGAACTTAGGATCGGCAACACTCACGAAAAATGATACAGGGAGTGCGGATGTTTTCACGCTCAAACTGAATAGCACGGATGGCGGTTTGACTTGGGCGAAGAGTTTTGGGGGCAGCAATTTTGAAAGTGCCTATGGGATTGCAGTGGATGGCAGTGGCAACTCCTATTTGACCGGAGAGTTTTTCAGTTCGTCCCTCAGCTTTGGGAATAAAACAGTCAGTAAGGTGGGCGGGTTTGATCTCTTTGTGACGAAACTCGATAACGTTGATCCGATCGTGGTTATCCCGACCGATCGCGAAGCCACTGGAAGCTTAACCGTAACAGGGACCGCATCAGAAGGCAGCAGCCTGACCGCCAGTCTCACAAATGTCTCTGATCCAGATGGCGCAACCACCACTGCCTATCGCTGGCAAGAATTCATCAATAATAGCTGGGTCAATCTTTCAGGACAAACCAATGCCGTTCTAGCCATTGCCTCCGACCAATCTATGGTGGGCAAGCAAGTTCGGGTCATTGCCACCACTACCGATACCCAAGGCGGCACCACTGAATTTACGGGGACTGCACAGACCATTGCAAACATTGATGATCCCGCAACGGGGAGTTTGGCTGTGACAGGAACTGCGATCGTGGGCGGCAGTCTCAGCGCTAGTCTCACGTCTGTTGTAGACCCAGATGGAACTCCGACGATCGGCTACCGTTGGCAAGAGCTATCGAATGGCAATTGGATTGACATTAGTGGCCAGACTTCGGCGACGTTCAATATCGTCAACGATGCCTCCAATGTCGGTAAACAGATTCGTGTGATTGCGACGACCACCGATCCACTGAGCGGCACCACAGCGTTTACTAGTGCGGCTCAAACCATTGCTGCGATCGTTGTTGACCCGATCGATCGTGAAGCGACGGGTAACTTAGTCGTAACGGGAACAGCAGAAGAAGGAGGAAGCCTCACCGCAAATCTAACCAATGTCGTGGATGCTGATGGAACTACGACCACAGCCTATCGTTGGCAGGAATTGGTCAATAATGCTTGGGTCAATCTTGCAGGACAAACGGCTGCCATCTTGAATATTGCATCAGACCAATCCATGGTCGGCAAGCAGGTTCGGGTGATTGCAACGACGACAGATCCTCAAGGCGGCACCACTGAATTTACCGGAACTGCTCAAACCATTATCAATGTTGATGACCCCGCGACAGGAACACTTTCTGTTGTGAGAGTCGCCACGCTCGGCGGCGGCGGTAATACTTTTATCGCCATCTTATCCAATCTTGTAGACCCAGATGGAACACCGACAATCGCCTATCGCTGGCAAGAATTGTCCAATAGCAATTGGATTGATATTACTGGCCAGACTTCTGCAACCTTCGATATTGCCTCTGATGCGGCTAACGTTGGCAAACAAGTTCGCGTGATTGTAACGACCACTGATCCCTTTGATGGAAAAACTAGTTTTACCAGTGCTGGAACAACGAATACAGGCCCGATCCCTGTTGACCCGATCGATCGTGAAGCGACGGGTAACTTAGCGGTAACGGGAACACCTGCAGAAGGTGGAAGCCTAACCGCCAGCCTCACAGATGTATCTGATGCCGATGGTGCAACGACTACGGCCTATCGTTGGCAGGAATTAATCAACAATACCTGGACCAATCTTTCAGGACAAACCACTGCCATTCTCAATGTTGCCTCAGACCCATCCATGGTCGGCAAACAAGTTCGCGTGATTGCCACCACCACCGACACCCAAGGTGGCACCACTGAATTTATTGGAACTGCACAGACGATCGGCGCTAATACGATTCCATTAACGCCATCGCCTTTGGATCTGGTTTTCTACGATCCCACCAAAGGTCAAGTCAGCTTTGGCTTTGTAGGAGCTGAATCGAATATTGTTGATGCAGCTTTAGCCGGAGACGCGCCCGCCTTAACGCGAAATTCGACCGGAGCGACCCCAGAGTTCGGGCCAGTTTGGCAGATAATTTCCGCTAATGTTGATGTTGACAAGGATGCCGTGAAAGATATGCTCTTCGTCAATACAACCAACAATGCCGTCGCCATTCTCTTTGGAGAAGCTCGAACCGGATCTGACCGACAGTTTGCCTATCGAAATTCAGCCTTTGCGACCCTGTCTAACGGTCAAGTCCTTGCACCGGGACTGGCTTGGACGATCGACTTTGCTTCTAATAAAATAGGAGCAAATAATGAGGCAGGTATTTTCTGGCGTAGTACTGCTGGAGATACCGCTATTTGGTCCTTCACCACGGCCACTGTCAATGGGGTCACGAGTGCAACGATCGTCAACTCTGGAGTAATCGCTTCCGTCGGAGCGAATTCTGGCTGGAGAGCAATAGGCGATGGCGAATTTAACCAGGATATCCCCACAAGAGAAGTCTTCTGGGTGAATGATACTAATGGCAGCGTTGCCACTTGGTCTTTAGGTGCGAACAGAACGACTCGAACCAGTAAATTCGCTTGGACTGGACAAGTTCCAACCTCGGCATGGGATGTTGTTGGAATCGGGAACGTTGCTGGGACAGGTGTCAATGACAACATCGTCTGGCAACAGAAAGGTTTGGTTGCTGGTACTGCTAACACTCTGATGGTCAACTGGACAATGCTAAGTGGAGAGCGGACGACTCCTCTTACCGGATCTGCTGAGGTGCTCACACTGAGTGCAGCCGATCGGATTAAGGCGCTAGCCGATATCGATGGTGATGGCGTATTGGATCTGGTGGGTCAGCGGGATAGCGATGGCTCGATCGCAGCCTATGCCTTGACTTCAAGCTATGCCTTGAAGAATACAGCCGCGCCACGGACTCAGTACACGGCCAGCAACACCACCTATCGACCCGGTAAAGGTGGCCCGAACAATGCCAATCTAGAACTCGTCAATGTCGCTCAATACGGCGTCTAGATCTGGATTTAAAGCCGATCGGACATTATTCCGATCGGCTAAACGTTGCAATCAATAAACAAGCAATACCCATATTAATAAACATATCTGCCACATTAAAAATCGCAAAATTTATAAAGCGAAGATCAATAAAATCAATCACATGACCAAACATAAACCGATCGATACCATTGCCAAACGCACCGCTTAACAGTAATCCATAGCCCAATTGCTCCCACTTCGTAAACTTCGGTCCCCAAATCGCAGCCACCGCTAATCCCAAACTGACCACCAGCGATAACCAGCGCAACCATACCGCACCACTAAAAATACTAAACGCGGCCCCTGGATTAACCACATAGGTCCAATGCAATACTCCTGAAATCACCGGAACGGACTGCCGCAGGGCAAAGGTATTCAAGACCCAAAGCTTCGTGACCCGATCGAGAATGAGTCCCACACTGGCTGCAATCCAAAAACCACGATTTTTCATAGCCAACCAAAACCTAATAAAACATCATCTTTCGCATC
>JAAFJU010000325.1 GCA_013298165.1 Synechococcales cyanobacterium bin31.maxbin.ball.101
CTGTAGCAAAAATAACAACATCGCGTCCGATCGCCTTTTGGATTTTGACACCGCAGACCGTACAGACTTCTGGGCTGGCCATTTGAGGGGTATTTTGATCGTCACTCATCTTGCAACTCCTAGAGGTTAAAACCAGATTTACATATACCGCGATCGGACCCCGAAAGTAAATGTAAAAACACCTGAACTACCAAAACACTTGAACTATCCCTCTGGGAGCGCTATCGTTAGGATGAATCCCGTGAGCTTACTGCAATGCCGCTTAAACCTAGCCAAATTCTGAATCAGTTAAATGAGCGCCGATCGGAGTTTTCTCGCTTTGACGAGGAGACCTATCGCATTGTGGAACTGTATCAGAAAGCCCTGACAGAGGCCATGCAGCTCTCCACCACTGAACTCCAAAGCCGACTCGCGAATCAGAAAGACTGCGGCGCAGTGCCCCTAGAGTCGCTGGATGATCTAGAAAGCTGGATTTTATCCTTTGGCTTGAAATGGGAGACCCGAGAGCAGAGTAATGCTTGGGTGCGAGAGCAGCTTGCGGGGGTGTCCACATTTGCGGTGGATGGATCGCAGATTTATCCGGGGAAGGATCTGTCGATTCCTGTGGCATTGGTGCAGATTGGCTGGTTTGAAAATTTGCATACGGAGTCTGGTCAGTATTTTAAGGATATTCAATCCTATGTAATGACGCCGCAGGATTTAAAGGTCGATCGCTTAGGGGGGGAGTTAGCCGATCGGAAGGTGAATATGCGCCGCTTTGAGATGGAGACGCAGCGCATTGTGGACTATTTTGAAGAGCATGAGGGCATGGTGGATGCGCTGGCCTTTTTTGATGGGTCATTGGTGGCAAGTTTTGCGGAGGCGTTTGACCAGGAAACCCAGGCGACCTATGTGCGTTGCGTGTTGAATGTGCTGGAGGCGAGTGAACATTTCAAGGTTCCGGTGGTGGCTTACATTGATACGAGTACTGCGAGGGATTTGACGGGAATGCTGAAGAGTTTATTCTCACTTCCCGACAACAAATCCATTCATGATGCAAAACTTTTAGATAAGCTCTATGCCAATCAAAAGGTCTCACAGGCGATGGCGTGGGGCGATCGGACACCCATTTTCCGCTGTGCGCGATCGGGTATTCTCGACACCTATGGCAAGCAGGGCGATCGGATTGCGTTTACCTATCTCAAAACCAATCGCGAAGGTCTTCCAGCCCGCTTAGAATTGCCTATGTGGGTCTATGAAGCGGGTCGGGCGGATCAGATTATTAACTGGGTGCGCGGGGAAGTGGCGATCGGCGGTGGCTATCCCTACGTGATTGAAACGGCAGACCAGGTTGCGGTGGTGCAAGCGGGCGATCGACAGACCTTTCTTCGGGTGTTCCAAGATTGGGCGGAGAAGGAAGATTTGAAACTGCGATTGTCGCGGAAGATGGTCAGCAAGGCGAGAAGACGGTAGAGGCGGCTCTTTTATACCGATCGTTTCGCTGTTAATACCTGTGATGCCGTGAGTGTTAGCGCTGGAAATACGGTAGAAACGATCGATTCATTCCCGCGAAAAATTCGCTTCTGATATCGATCGTCCACCAACGTACAAATCGTTAAAGTGGGCTGTTTCGGACGACCAATGAAGTCTTCCCCACCCAATCCAGCGTAGTCAACGATCCAATATTCGGCAATTCCCAGCAGGGCGTAATCTTCTACTTTACGGGCATAATCGTTTTGCCAGTTGCTGCTGACCACTTCAGCGACAAACTTTACTGTGGTTCCTAAGGTGACGATCGGCTCCCGTGACCACAGGGGTTCTTTGCCGAGTTCAGTGCGATCCAACACTACAATATCAGGACGAAATCCAGTATTGGGACCCAACGGTTTAATGAGGCAGCGATGGGGAATGAAATAACTTAAGTCTTGACGGACAATCTCAACGTTGATCTGTTGCCCAATAAAAGCAATGACCTCTTCATGGGGACCTGTAGGTTCCAAATTAAATAGTTCTCCGTCGATTAACTCATAACGATCGTCATCCCCGTAGCGGACCAGGAACTCGTCAAAGGTTAGAGACTGTTGTTGAATCATAGTTTTAACGTCCTTGCAAAGTGAAAGCGGACCAGTAGTAAGGTGCTTTCCAGTTTTGGCTCTTGAGAAGATTGATCTGGGCGGCGCGCAATGCAGCAGCGGGTGAGAGTCCTTGCTTCAACATGCCTTGATAAAATTGCGTCATCAGCAACGCCGTTCCATCATCATCCACATCCCACAGCCCTGCCGCTACCTGCTGCGACCCAGAATACATCAATCCCCCCGTCATCCCAATTAAGCCCTCGCCTTGGGTGGCTTTGCCGAGCGCAGTCGTACAGCCACTGAGGACGACGAGGTCTGAGGATAGTTTTAAATTAAAGACATCGGCAGTGGACAAAAGGCTGCGCTGCGGTTCACCCTGCGTGTCAACGGTGGAGAGAATCATGCCCGATCGCGCCGGGTTTTGGCTATTGAGAATGCCGTGGGTGGCCAGATGAACAATGCGATAGGGATTTAAATCGGTGGTCATGATGAGTTGGCGACTGGC
>JAAFJU010000209.1 GCA_013298165.1 Synechococcales cyanobacterium bin31.maxbin.ball.101
GTTGTTGCGAGTATTCGGACTAGATTAGAAGTCTGGGCGATTCCCGTTCCGGGAGGCAACGGCAACGGCTGGGCTGGTTTGTCTGGTGGTGGCGGTGGGTGGGGCGATGGTCTTAGACCGACCTTCGGTCATCGGGGATCGAAGTCATTTGCGGCGGTTGCGAGGGACTACGATCTAAAGTCACAAAATTCTCACATGAGCTTGATCGAAACGTTGCTGAGTTACAACACAATGTTGCTGAGCTTGATCGAAACGTTGCTGAGTTACAACACAACGTTGCTGAGCTTGATCGAAACGTTGCTGAGTTACAACACAACGTTGCTGAGCTTGATCGAAATGTTGTTGAGTTACAACGCAATGTTGCTGAGCTTGATCGAAATGTTGTTGAGTTACAACGCAATGTTGCTGAGCTTGATCAGAACGTTGCTGAGTTAGTTTTCGATCGCTTGCGAAGCCTCACCTTTGGTGAATCGTACCTTCTCAGCCCTTCCCCACAACCCATTCAGCGAATTCTGTGAGACCGAGGTTTTTGAGGTTTCGATTGGGCTTGACCTGATGGGGTTATGGAGGGTGGGGCGGTGGTCTACGACCGACCTTCGGTCATCGGTTGAAAGATGTAATATGATTGGGTGTCAAGTTTTTGATCATTCTAATGTCCCCATTACAGACGACACCGATTAAAATCAACCCTCAAGAACGGTTATCTCCTGAGGCGGCACAACGGGTTTTGGATGAGTTACCGTCTTGGGTGGTGACGGCGTTGAAAAGACGATCGGCCGAGATTGAGTATCCGCTTGAGGCGATCGTCGAAATGGCAATCGCAAGCTTTTTAGATGAAGAGGCGATTCCCTTCGAGACAGCAAAGCTGAACGGTTTTAGTGATTGTTTAGTTGAACAGCGATCGAGTGGAAAATTGAATGGATAGCGAGTTTAAACGCCAAGTCCGATCGCTACCTAGAAGCTGCTGAGGGACGATCGCAGAGCTATTCGATCTAGTTCATGGGAAGATCGATCGTAATTCTAATCATGGTGAGTTCTCCACGGGTTATAGTGATTCGCTGTTGTTATACAAATATATAAAGATCAGCTAGGTTGGGGTTGTGATCGGATTTTTACAATATGAGATTGATAGATTGAAGACACCCAACAAGTACAGTTGACAATTTAAGAATTATCTAAATGAATAATCGCTAACTCCAGTTTCTGCAGATAGGTAGCTTGACTTTCAGACAAAGATGCATGAAATTCCTTTACTTCTTTTTTGTCTTTATGCTCATGAAGAATGTCAAAAACCTGCTTAACCATTCCTAGTCCGCCTGTCACAACCAAACATGGTGAAAGGGCTGTTAATAATATCGCAAACGGTGGACAGGCACAGGCAAGAGTTGTGAGTGTAAAGCTGCTGATTGCTCCTATAGTCATCCCTTCAGCCGTTTCTTCAAATGTGGCTACCATAGCAGCCTTCACTGATAAATCACCCCGAGTAAACGCCAAGCCGTTTTTAAGAGCTGAAAAAGGAATCGTTGTAATTGCTCCAATAGCTGCGCCCTTTCCTACTGCACCAAAGCCTTTTCCCACTGCGCCAGTCAGATTATCAACATGACCTTGGAATTTAATTGCTCCCTGTTCTTGTGGGGTCATCGCACGATCGCCACGGGCACGATTGGATCCCTTGTTCTCCCAAAGTATATTATCAGGCTTGCTAGAGCCACCCTGTTTGTGTGACTGAATATGGCTAGCGTCTTTATCTTTAAGATAGCTACTAACATTTTCTGCGGCAGTCTTAGCGTTTTCTTTGATAGTCTGACCGCCAGCCCCTGCACGTCTAGAAGCTGGAATTTTATCAATCATCTGTTGTGCCTCAGAGACTGCTCTGTTAGCACCTTCTCGAATACCACCACGAACAACATGATTGACTTTCTGGGGCGTAAAATCTTTCAGATTCTGTAAAGTGGCATGAGTAACCTTGATACTTGCGGCAATAAATGATCCAACCACAACATTATGGACATTGGTATTCGAGTCTTCTGTATTCCCGGCATCCGACTGTTTTGTGCTATCTGACATCTTACTTAAGTAAAGTATTGGGACTGAACAAGAAGTGACATACTTATTCCTTGAATTTAGTATAAGTCAAGGAAATTATTGCAATGTTCTAGAAGCGTCTAGGCTCATCATTTCCTCACAGAATCTAAATATTCTATAATTCAATCTAAATAATTCCAAGATTCACGGATGTTTTCCCTTAATCCACGACCGATCGCCCACCCCCAGCTCCCAAAGGACGTTGGCAAAGCCTCTCCGAGAGGAGAATCGCAGGCAGAACCGATCGCTACTGTCCTCTTGAAGGCTTACAATCCACAAACCCGATTGACTCTGCATCCAAATAACCCGCCAACGCCATCTCCAAAACCGCCTCGATGGTCTGTGACCGACCGGAGGTCATCGGATAGTTCATCCGAGTTGCGCGTTCCAGATAAGCAGCCTTAATCCGATCGGGCAATTGCGCCAAAATCGCTTGAGCCTCAGTCTGCGTGAGTTGTTCCAGTTGAACGGCTTGCATAAGATTTATCGCTCCATTGGAATAAGGCAAACTATATGCGACAACGATTTCCACTATACCCGCCGATCGCCCCTCCCTACACCCCGATCGAATCAAACACTTAATTGAATTGTAATGCCGTAAAGCTACATCACTGGAAACGACTTTTACATCGTGACTACGCTTGACTATGGATACAAGGACACTCTACAGTTTCAAGGATGTAGTTCTTATCACTACGGATACCCTAAAAATTAGCGCGATCGTCCAGAGATTACCGCCTCTGACCGATCGCTGAACCCCCAAGCTGTACAAGCCAGCTCGGTTGCCTGGGCTGTATTCTAACACCCGTGCCACCCTGTTTTGCCATGCAAGTAAACGGGGTGGCTAGTTTTTGGGGTTTCTTACAAACCCTTCAAACAGGAAATCTCAAATGACTCGCAAAACAAAATACGTCAAACTGCAACTCAGCGGTGACGCTGATGCTGTCCAAGCTGCGATCGGATTATTGAATGCACTCAACTTCATTAATGGAAGTATTTGGAGCAATGCAATCAGGAAACGAGGCGAGGCTTCGATCGCCCGTGTTGCTTCACGATCGATTGAAGTCCCAGACGATCGGATAGCCGAGATCTCATAGATTGAAAGGGCGATCGCTTAAGCCCCAACAACATGGAAGGGCGATCGTCTCTCTCAGCCTCAATGTGTGCTTAAAGGAAACCCTAGATACAACAAAACCCGCTGTAGAGGCGGGTTTCAAAGAATGGACGATACAAGATTCGAACTTGTGACCCCTTCCGTGTGAAGGAAGTGCGCTACCACTGTGCTAATCGTCCCAATGGCTTGTGCGTTTGAAACGCTTATACATATTAGCGAGTCCGATCGCTTCTGTCTAGCATTTTCTCAAAAAAGTCCTGAAACCTCAACATTAGTACGGATGTATTGACAAAATCAGGCCATCCTTCTATCGTACTAGTGTACTGCTTTGGGTCATCCCCAGGAGACACTCCTATGACCGCTACCCCCACGAGACCACCCCGAACCCAAAAAACCAACCCGACCAGCGCGAAAAAGGGCGCAGGTATTTCTGATTATCGGCCAGAACTGATTAATCCAGCCCTGACTCGGACGATCGCCTTGGATGCAGGAAATTATGATTTGAAGTATTGGGATGGGGTGGGGCAGCCGCGCGCCATTCGATCGATTCGGTTTCAGGTGCCCCAGGGACGGGATCCGGTGAAGTATTCGGAGGCGTCGCCGTTAGTCCAGTTGCCCGATGGGAAGCGGTACCATTTTGGCAATCAGGCTTATAAGTACCGTCGTCAGCAGCAGACGGTGGTGGAGAATAAAGTGGATCTGGCGAAACTGCATTTGTATGCCTGTTTGGAGCCGATTCCTTACTATGGCGATCGCTGTGAGTTTGCGGTGAATTTGCATGTTTCGACGCCGACGCCTGCACGTCATGGGGATGCCATTCGGAGTCAGTTGCTCGGCATTCATGAATTCATTCGCAATGATATTGAATACCAAATCAATGTGGAGCAAGTGACGATCGAGCGAGAAGGCTTGGGTTCTTACCGTCATGCTCAGCGGCTGGGGCTTTTGGCCGATCGGGGCTATACCATTGTGATTGATATTGGCGGTGGGACTTGGTTGAGTCGGTTGATTGATCAGAGCGGTGAAGTGATTGATGAAAATGTGATGGATCGCGGAGGTGCCTATGAATTGGCGACGGCGATTAGTTTCGATCGGCGCTTGACCAATGCGATCGGGACGACGGCTGATCCGGGATTGATTATGGATGGGTTTCAGCATGGTCATGCCTATGGAGACACTGGATATGGCTGGGGAGACTGGTTGGAAGAGTATTTAGATCCTTGGTATAAGGGCATTTTTCGGACCGTGAAGTCGCAATATACGCCGTTTATGTCGCGGGTGACGCGCTTTTTGATTACGGGGGGAAGTTCCCATTTGATTCACGATCGGCTTCAAGGGTTTAATTTGTTTGCCGTGATGCCAGACCCGCAGTTTGCCAATGTGTATGGATTGTTTCCGGGGGAAATGCAGTTGGTGCTGCCAGGAGAGGTTGAATTTTAGATTTTAGATTTTGGATTTTGGGAGGACGTTGGAATGCTGATGCAATTGAGAGAGCGAAAGGTTTTGCGACGGAAACTCGATCGGGGATTGGAACGGTTGGTGGATTGTTCGGTTCATCCGCCGATTGCGTCTGCTTCAGTTTCCCTGGGATTGAGTGAGGATGTGATGGTGATGGCGCAGGCGATCGCGAGTGAGTGGGGATTGAAAACGCCAAGGGATGCGGTGGAGGCGGTTTTTAGAAAATATGCGAATGAGTATATGTATGGAAGACAGAATTCTGGGAAATCTAATGATTTTTTAGGTTCAGCGATGCCGATCGGATTGCCAAAGATGAATACTGCTGCCCAAGATGAGGTGCAATGTGAGGCGATGAATGAATTGGATGGATTATTGGGATTGTAGGGTTTCCAGGAGGCCCGATCCCCCTAGCCCCCTTAAAAAGGGGGGACATGAGAAAGCATTTAAATTTTCTCTTTTTCTTAGTCCCCCTTTTTAAGGGGGATTTAGGGGGATCGGGTTCCGTGGGACGACGCCAGTGACTATGCCAAGACCCAATCCACCAAGGTCCGCACGCCGTAACCCGTCGCGCCCGTGGGATTGTAGTCCTTGTCCTTGTCAGTCCACACTGGACCCGCTACGTCCATATGCGCCCATTTCGTATCTTTCACATACTGTTTCAAAAACACCGCTGCACTGATCGCGCCGCCCGTTCGAGCGCCTGTGTTTTTCATATCCGCGATCGGAGATTTCATACTTTCAAAGTACGATTCCTCGAAGGGCATTTTCCACAGTTTTTCACCGCTGGATGCTGCCGCTGCGAGCAATTGATCCGCGAAGGCATCGTCGGGACTCCACAGGCCCGCAATGTCATTCCCCAAGGCCACAACGCAGGCTCCGGTGAGGGTTGCGAGATCGACCATGGCATCGAGACCGAGTTTATCGGTGTACACTAGCGCATCTGCTAGCGTTAAGCGACCTTCGGCGTCAGTGTTGTTGATTTCGATCGTCTTCCCATTGGAAGCCGTGAGAATATCGCCGGGGTGCATTGCTCTGGCGCTGACCATGTTTTCAGTGACGGCGCTGATGAAATGCACTTCAACGTCGGGTTTGAGCTGGGCGATTGCCTTGGCTGCGCCAAAGGTTGCCCCGGCTCCACCCATGTCGGTTTTCATCATTTCGATCGAGGAGGCTCCCACTTTCAAATTCAAGCCGCCGGAGTCGAAGGTGAGACCTTTGCCCACGATCGCCACTCGTTTGCGCGGGGTGCCCGTGGGTTTGTAGACCAGATGGATGAACTGGGGTGGAATGTCAGACGCTTGGGCTACGCCGAGGAAGGCTCCCATTTTTAGATCTTCGCATTCGGCTTGGCCGAGGACCTTGAGTTCGAGGTTGTAGGTTTTGGCCAGGTCTTTGGCCATGTCGGACATCGCGATCGGGTCTACGACATTGGCTGGGGCTGCGACGAGTTCTCTTGCGAGGAAGACACCGGAGCAAATAATGCTGGCTTTTTCGATCGCCGCTTCCTGTCCCGCGAGGCCGATTAGCTCAACGGTTTCGATCGCCGTGCTTTCATCCTTTTCAGATTTAAAGCGCAGATCTTTGTAGAGCGACAGTTCGATGCCTTCTGCGATCGCCTGCGCCGTGCTAGCCGGATTGTTGTCAAAGATCGGCAACGAAACGCCAACTGTCTTACACCGTTCGCGGCGGGCGGTTTTGGCGATATTTCCGGCGACTTTGCGCAGGGTTTCGAGCTTGAGCTTGTCGGCCTTGCCGAGACCGACGATCATTAGTTTTTTGAAGCCTGCTCCGGCAACGCGCGTAGTGATGCTGCTGCCCGATTTACCTTTAAACTCGGCTTCAGCAATCAATTCCTTCACCAATCCCGAAAGCTTCGTATCCAAGGCGGCGAGGTCTGCGCTCAGTTCAAGTTGCTCTTCAAAGAGTCCGATCGCCAGTCCTTCACCTGAAAAATCCGCCAGGGCGATCGTGC
>JAAFJU010000264.1 GCA_013298165.1 Synechococcales cyanobacterium bin31.maxbin.ball.101
GGGTTTGGGCTTGGCTGTAGGCGGCGCTTCCGGCGGGGATTCTGGAGGCGAGGGCGATCGCGCCTGCTTGGTCAAAGGCTGCCTGTCCGACAGCCGCTTGAAACACTTGATCACTCCATTGATCGATCGATTGCTTCGCTTGACTGCGGGCGGAACCGGAGACTTGCTGCGCTAGGGCGATCGCTTCGAGGAGATCGTCGGGTCGTCCACCATTGGATTGGGCGAGGGCGTTGGCTTGGGTTAGGAGCGATTGGTCGGCGCTTAGGGGCGAATCTGGGGCAATTGTGGGTTGGGTTGCGACAGGAGATTCCTGTTGCTTAAGGGCAGCAGACCAGCTTTTGATTTGGGCTTGGGCTTGGCTGTAGAGAGGGCTGTTGGCACTAATTTGGCGGGCAATGCCGATCGCGGTTTCTAAACTGGCAATGTCACCCCCAGCGGCCATGGAAATTGCTTGATCTAGAGTGGTTTGATCTTGATTGCTTTGGAGTTTTGAATTGTTTTTGTCAATGAAGTCGCGGGCTTCTTTGAATTTGGGATTGGAGGCGCTGATGTTGGAGGCTTCGGCGATCGCCGCTTGCAATCCACTGGGGTCGCCCGATCGGGCTAAATCCTTCGCTCGGTTGAGTTGAGCAATGTCACGGGCTTCGGCTTTCCAACGGGTCGCGAGTCGTTGGGCACGGTTGTACAGGGGACGGCCTGCGGGAATGCGTTCGGCTTGGGAAATGGCATCTTCGATTTCAATCAGATCGCCTTTTTGCGCTTTGGATTGGGCGCTGACGAGGGCGATAAAGTCATCGAGATCCTGTTTGACTTTGATGCCGTCTGGAATTTTATTGGCAATTTTCAGGGATTCGTCGAAGTCTCCGCGATCGGCGGCATTTTCCGCTAAGGTCATGAGCCGCTTGCCAATGCGAGGCTTGAGATCTTGGGCGACTTTGTGAAGGGCACTTTTTTCGGGAATGGTTTCGAGGTCTTTGAAGGCTTTTAGTAAGTCATCTGAGTTTGTATTTTCGATGGCGCGATCGGCTTGGGCGAGAATTTCAATCTCTTTTTTCGAGGTGGTGATGCGTTCACTGATTTCGGTGTATCGAGTGGTTTGCCAATAGGGATTATCGATGGCTAGAAGTTTGGTTGACTGGTTAAAGGCTTCTCGCCAATTGCGCTTTTCTAAAAACTGATCAACTTTGGTGACGATCGCTTCGGCTTCCGCCCAGATCTGTTTCCAGTTTTTGATCCGTTCTTCGACTTGTCCAGCGGCGGCGGCATGGCTAGGGATTTTTTTGGCAGCGGCGATCGCTTCGTCGAGTTTGCCTGTGTTGAATTTTTCCTGAGCGAGATCCAAGAGTTCTGTAGACCAGTCTTCGATCCAGCGGCTGGCTTCGGCATAGAGCGGGTGATCCTTGGGCAATCCGCTGACGAGTTCGATCGCTTCGATTAGGTCGTTGACAGTACGCTTGCTAGCGGCGATCTGGGCGCAGTGAAGCCGCATGGAAGCGGACGCTAGGGGCCAGAAGATGGAGGGGCAGTTGGGGATGGCGGGGAGTTTGAGGATGAAGGCGATCGAAAGGGTGGTGAGACTCGTGGTGAGGATGAGTCCAGCGATCGTGACAAAGCGCCAATCCAAAAGAATCGCTTTCAGACGGTCTAGAGGGGGTTGTTTGGGTCGATCGGCTTTTGACGGATCACCTTGGCGTTTTTTCGATCGACGACGGGGCCTTGCTTGAGGCGAAGCGGACTCATCGATCGAAGCTGGAGATGTTCCTCGGCTGGACGACGATGATTTACGATTGGGAACACCACTTTTCATAGAGCGCTTCAGTCGATATTTGACTGTAAGCTTACTCTTCAATCTGAAAAACGCCAAATTTTTATCAAGGACGATCGGTGTCGGTATCGATTCAGGGATTTTTCGACGGGAAGGTTTAAAGGGTCGCACCGGGGAAACCAGGGTGTAGAGCTAGGGCTTACCCGGTGCTGGATGGGGTTTTAGAGCCTCAAGATAAACTGTCTGGATGGATCGGGACGAGGTTGCCTTCATTGGTGAGTCCGAGGAATATGTCTTGGCCTGTTTGAATGGTTTTGCCAGAGAGTGAACAGTTTTCGGCGCGTTCGGCGGTGGCGTTGATGGTGGCCCGAATGTCGCCGACGCTAATGCTGGGGAGGAAGTCCTGCGATCGTTGCTGCACAAAATTCCAGAGTACGTCCCTGATGAGGGCTTGATAGCCTTGACTGCCCGAGAGTCCTTTTAGCCGTTCTTTAAGTTCACGCTCTAGACGGATGCTGGTAACTTCCATATCTGTGGTGGAAATTCGGGTGAGTGCTTGCATGGTAACTGTCTCCTTAAAACTATGCGTAGGGTTTGTGTATTACGAGTGTAGTATTTTATTTGTAATCTGTCGAAGTTTCATACTACATTTTTATATTTTGGTTGGATAGATTCGGGTCTAGGGTTTGGATGAGGGCGAGGAGTTGGGTGCGATCGAGTTTGCCCTGGGCGTTGCGGGGCAGGGCGGGCAGTTCAATCCATTGTTTTGGGTACTGGGCGGGCGATCCTGGCCAGTTTGCTTTGCTGACGACGGGCGAACCGCCCCCAACCCCCAATTCTGGGGGCTTCGGAGTGTTTTTGACGTAGACGGCTAGGACTAGCTGGCCCCAAGTTTCGTCGGGGATGCCTAGGACGCAGATGTCTTGGACTAAGCCTGTGGCGCGGATCAGGGTTTCGACTTCGGTGGGGTAGATGTTTTCGCCGCCTGTGATGATTTTGTCGCTGGTGCGTCCGAGGATGTGGAGGTAGCCGTCGGGGTCGAGGTAGCCGCGATCGTCGGTGAGGAAGGCTCCGGTTTGAGGGGTTTTTGGAAGGTAGGTGAGCATTTGGGATGGGGATTGGATTTGGAGAGGGCCGGGAAGAGGGGCGCGGGATGCTCTGCCCGTACGGGGGGGAGGGAGGATCTGGATATGGGGGAGGGGCTGGCCGGAGCTGCTGTTGCCGGAGAGGAAATCTGCGGGGAGGAGGGTGGTGATTTGGGAGGCGAGTTCGGTCATGCCGTAGGTGAGGGCGATCGGAAGATGTTTTTCTCGGGCGATCGTCAGCAAGCTCTCCCAGGCGGGTGCGCCGCCGAGGAGGATGGTTTTGAATTGCTGGAGTTTGGGTTGGTCAATTAATCGCTGCAATTGCGTGGGAACGAGGGATAGGAAAAAATGTTCGATGGTCACATTCGGGAAATTCCCTTTTTCGAGTTCTTTCCAATCCCAAACAATAAACTGGCCTTGGGTGAGGTGCGATCGGAAATATTGCATAAAGCCACTGACATGATGCAGTGGTAAGGTGCAAAACGAATTGATTTGACCCACTACACTTTGGCCCCCTAACCCCCTTTCTTGGATGCCCGTAAGGGCTATATTCTGGGGGGACCGGATTTGGTTTAATTTAAAGTGTTCTTGCATTCCTTGTACTGAGGCACTTAGGGTTTGCCAGGTGTGGACTGCAAACTTTAGTTTTCCGGAGGTTCCGCCTGTGGGGATGCAAATTCGGGTGGCGGGGAGTTGTGGATTGGGATCAGGAATTTCTGAGTCGTCGTAGGTTGCGATTAATTCTTCAAATCGATCGCGGTCCGATCGTCCCCAATCCGGATTCCCAAAAAATACAGGTCGGTTTTCCACGATCGATCGCCAAAATTGCACTAGAAATGCACCTGGATCTTTTTCTAAAATGCCGATCGCTTCTCCTAACGTTTGATCAAAAAATCGATCGGTCCCATAGCCCAACGCCCGACTGCTTCCGAGTTCTTGAGCCAATCTTAATCCCGCATCTCGTCCGATCGGTGTTTCAAAAACCGATGAAAAGACTAAATCAAGATTTTGAGTTTTGCAAAATTCCTTGAGTTGTGAAGGTGCGCCTGCGATCGCGGGTTTAACAACAAAAATTCCACGCCAGCCTTTGTTGTAGCAATCTTCAAGTTGTGAATAGGTGGCGATCGATTCGTCTAGGGCGATCGGAGTTTTGTAATCACGGCTCAGTCGGAGCATTGAATCAAATGCTTGAATGCCTAAAGGTTGTTCTAGATATTCAACCTTGGGAGTTAAATCACATAAGTCTAACCATTGTTTTGCCTGGGATAGATCCAATCCAGCATTTGCATCCAGGCGGAGTTTTGCGTCGATCGGAAGTGCATTACAGAGCTGTTGAAAAAGCTTTAGTTCTGATTCAATCTCGGTAACACCGATTTTCCATTTGAAGGTGCGAGAACCTGTTGCGTATAGCGGTTTCCAATCTTCAAGAGCTTTGGCTCCGGCGGGGAGGAGGGCGGCGATCGATCCCCCTAAATCCCCCTTGGGAAGGGGGACTTCCGAACCGATTGTTTTTTTGATTTCCCTCACTGCCGAATTGCTTTCTTCTCTAATCCCCCCCTTCCCAAGGGGGGCTAGGGGGGATCTCGCCGATTCAAATGCAAA
>JAAFJU010000071.1 GCA_013298165.1 Synechococcales cyanobacterium bin31.maxbin.ball.101
GTGCCGTTTTTTGTGCATCTAAAAGAGAGCCTAACTCACAACTGAGTAGATGACAAAGCTTAAATCCCTCGTCGATCAGACGGTTTTGCAAGGGAACTGAACAGGCAAAGATTGCAAAGTAAACGACTCCGCCTTGTCGTTGAACGGCTTGAGCGAGGGCAAGGCACCGCATGAGGTGCCCAGTCCCCATTTGAATCGTGGCATCTGCTCGAATCAGTAATTTCATCATTTTTACCGAACTTTAAATAATGGGACAAGGGGTTCACATTTCAATAGTGAGGAAAGGCTCTGATGTTCAACGGCTTCTTTCAAAATTGGAAAGACTTGATCATAGACTTCAATCAATTTCTGCAAATCTCGATCGGAATGAGAATAGCTGAGATTGTGCGTTCCCAGTGTGAGAATTCCTCGCTTGAAGACTTCTTGTAAAAACAACGTTTTCAGTTGAGCTTGAGAGTAGTCTCCGATCGCATCAATCAATAAAAATGACCAAGTTGGATGACCTGAAATTGAAATAAAATTTTGAACTTGGTGTTTGTCAATTAAATTCTTAACTTGATCAATAATCCATTCTCCCTTCTGAGTTAATATCTCAATGACCGAATGAGACTGAAGTTTATTCAACGTTGCGAGAGCTGCCGCGAGAGACAGGGTTTCACCCCCAAAGGTCGAAGAAAAGAAGATATCTTCCATGATGGTCATAATGTCTCGACGACCGACGATCGCAGACAACGGATAGCCATTCGCGATGCCTTTTCCTAAGGTTGCCAAATCCGGGATGACGCCAAACTGTTCCTGTGCCCCACCGATCGCATACCGAAAACCCGTAATCGTCTCATCAAAAATCAATAGGCAACCGAATTGATTCGTTAATTCCCGCACCCCTTCTAGAAAACCAGGGTTGGGGTAAACGACATTCATCGGCTCTAAAATAACAGCCGCAAATTCATCTGGATATTTTTCTAAGAGTTCTTTGAGTGACCGAAGATCGTTATATTTAAAACAATGGGTTAACGCTTGAATGCTCTTAGGAATCCCTAAGTTTCTACTTGTACTACCAATATACCAATCATGCCAACCATGATAGCCACAAACCGCAATCCGATCGCATCCAGTATAAGCCCTAGCCACCCGCACCGCGCCAGATGTCGCATCTGAGCCATTTTTCCCAAATCGAACCATTTCGGCACAAGGCACGAGTTCAATCAATTTCTCTGCAACTTCAACTTCGATTGAATGAGACAGCGAAAAGATTGTTCCTTGGTTTAATTGTTGTTGAACGGCATGGGTCACATCGGCATCTACATAGCCCAGGGTAATCGAAGCCAAAGCATTTACAAAGTCAATATATTCATTGCCATCCACATCCCAAACGTGGCTGCCTAGACCGCGATCGATAAAATAGGGTGATACACCCTGGGGATACTGCGTCTTGCTCTTACTGAAGGTTTGGCTTCCCAATGGAATCACCTTCAGCGCACGATTCAAGAGTTCTTCTGAATGATAATAACGATGCATTGTCTCTCCTTTGAAATTTTCATTTCTTTCAATGTTGGTATTCATCACTTGAAGAGATTGATTCTGATCGATGAGATCTAGAATATCTTGGGTTTGGAATAAGGGATTGGTGGGATAGAGTTCAGTATAAATCGCTTGAATTAGGTCTAAATCCTGAGGATGATCTACGGTCCAACGCAAATGGGAATAATCGATTGTCGATCGCACATTGAAACACTTGAAACGATCGGGCGATTGGTAAATAAAAGGTGTGACATGCTCGTGGTGTTCCGATCGAACGGCTTCGGTCCAGGCAATCTTGAGGCAGTCTGTACGGAAGACTTCCACATCTAATCCATCAGGGTAGGTCGGCGGCAGGGTATTACTCGTGTAATCACATCCATTTTGAAGATGGGAGTCGATCACTTGATCAATCAGTTGAGGGTCGCTCAGAGGACAATCTCCTGTTAACCGAACAACATGAGCACTAGGATAAGCTTGTGAAGCGTGATAAAAACGATCTAAGACATGATTTAAATCACCTCGAAAGCATTTGACTCCTAATGTTTGACAGAGTTCTTCGATCGCATCATCTGTATCATCCAAACTCGTCGCAATAATGAGATTATCAATGCGTTTCGATCGTTTGATTCGCTCAATCTGCCGAGCCAACATGGGCACTCCCAAAATCGGCATCAAGACTTTTCCGGGCAGTCGTGATGAACTCATTCGAGCCTGAAGAATGGCATTGACCGTAGTAAGAGGCTGAAGCATAGTATTTAGGAGTGAGTCATTTATACGATCGGATAGCCTTGAACTAGATTTTTCTGTAGCAATGTACAGCCAAATCGATCGGACGCGGCAACCGCTTGGAAATTTAACTCAGGGTTGAGTTGATGACTATATTGGCAGCGCGTCACTTCTTGATAAAAGCCTAAGGAGGTAAAACATTTCGCATAGTCTTGTTTATAGGTGTAGACATTTTCACCCGGAAGATGATGATAGGCTCGACGTTGGGGATAGTCCGGCAAAAAATCTCCTAAAATCAGATATCCACCCTCACAGAGAACCCGATCGACTTCTGAGATTGAAGCAATCAATTGAGTCCGATCGACCCAACAAAATACCCCATAAATAATCACTAAATCAAATGATTGATCTGGACAAGGAATCTGATGCAGAGCACCCTGCTGAAGCGTTAAATCGGAATATCGAGACTGTCCATCTTCGATCGCTGACTGACTCACTTCTAGCCCAAAAAACCGACTATCGGGATATTTTTGATGCAAGCGATTAAGTCGCCAACCATTTGCACAGCCGAGTTCTGCAATGTTTTTAGGAGGGGTCGCAAGCTGCTCCACCATCCAAGACACCCATTCAAATTTAGTCGTGTCATCAGCACCTTGACTGAGCAAATAGTCCTGATTTCTAGTAAACCAAGAATCCCCTTCACCATTAAGAAAGACTTCACTTTGCAACATAACGCCTCCTAAATTAAAGAACCCATCACTTCCATTCGGAAGGATTTAGAAACTTTTCTTGTGTAATGGACAGTTGAGAGAACACATCGCTTGGAATTCCTGAAGATTTTTCCAATGCCAACAAAATCTGGGTAAGATGATTGAGATTATCCACACCACAAATAATACGATCGATCTCAGGACACTGTTTTAAAAAGTCAAGACAGGCAATTAAGGGTGTTGTTTGATAGGTATTTAGGATAGCTTGATAATGGGCGAAATGAGGTTCTAAAGGCTGAAAAAATGCAGGGCGATCGGCAGATGACATGAGTAATAAGCCTTGAAGAAAGGCCGATCGCGCATGAACTTCAATTCCTGATTTTTTCAACGCTTTAAGATAGCCATTGCTGACCAGTCGCTGATCAAATACGTTAACGGGAACTTGAATAATGTCAATTTTATAGTTTTCAAGAATGGTATCAATGTCTTGACTCGAATAGACGGAGACTCCAATCTTCTGAACTTTCCCCGAAGCCTTGAGGTCTTGCATCTGTTCCCATAACTGTTCCCCACCTTCAAGCATGAGATCAGTGCATTGATGAACCAGTAATCCATAGGTGAAAGATTGTTTTAGGTTCTCAAGTGATTGTTCAAAGGTCTTTCGGAGATGAGAAGAATCCTGACGATCGATTCGATCGGACTTAAATTGTGGAGTTTTTGTCACGACCTCAAACGGATGAGACGGCGGGAGTAATTTTCCAATGATGGATTCACTATCGCCGTACAGTGGTGCGGTATCGAGGGTCCGAACTCCCGCGATCGCCGCTTGATCCAAAATTTGGCGAACTTCTTCGATCGACGGTTGACCCTGGCGATTGGCAATGCCATAGGGTAATCCAAATTGAACGGTGCCCAGTCCTAACTTCATTGCAACACCTCTTCTAGGCATCGAATGACAACATCCTGTTCGGATACCGTTAAATCCGGATACAGTGGAAGACTAACCGCTTCTTGATAATACTGCTCAGCGATCGGAAAGTCACCCCAACTAAATCCTAATTGCTGATAGTAGGGTTGGGTATGAACGGGAATGTAGTGGATCTGAACGCCAATATTCCGATCGCGTAATGCTTCAAAAATTTCAGATTTCGATCGCTTGAGCAATTCCAGTTTCAACCGAATCACGTATAGATGAAAACTGGATTGGGTGTAGGCATCATCATTGGGAAGCATGACAGGAAGAGTTTGCAAGGCTTCTCGATAGCGATTGGCAAGGAATTGGCGCTGTTGGACAAACCGATCGAGGCGAGTTATTTGACTAAGACCCAATGCAGCCTGAAGATCGGTCATTCGGTAATTAAAGCCAAGTGCTTGCTGTTCGTAGTACCAAGTGCCCGGAGCGGGTTGTTGCAATTGGTGAGGCTCTTTCGTAATCCCGTGCGATCGCAATTGTTTCAACCGTTCATATAAATCGGGGTTATTTGTGACAATCATTCCACCTTCGCCCGTGGTGATCATCTTGACCGGATGGAAACTAAAGATTGCCATTTCAGAAAACTGACAGGAGCCAATCTTTTGATTCTGATAGCTTCCGCCGAGGGCATGGCTGGCGTCTTCTATGACTTGAATTCCGTACTGTTTCGCGAGGAGGGCGATCGCTTCCATGTCACAGGATTGACCTGAAAAATGTACCGGGAGAATCACTTTGGGTAACGTCCCTGATTTCTCAGCGGCAATTAGTTTACGATCGAGTTCTAAAACACTCAAGTTATAGGTTTGCGAATCGATGTCTACGAAATCAACATCCGCACCACAGTAACGCGCACAATTCGCAGAGGCAACGAAGGTGTTCGGAGAGGTCCAAAGCCGATCGCCGGGACCTAAGCCGATCGCGAGGCAAGCCAAATGCAGCGCTGCGGTGGCATTAGAGACGGCAACGGCATACTTTGCACCGCAGTAATCCGCGACGGCTTGTTCAAATTTTGCGATCGTGGGTCCTTGGGTGAGCCAATCCGATCGTAGCACTTCAACGACGGCTGCAATGTCGTCGTCTGTAATGTTTTGCCGACCGTAGGGAATGTGTTGTCTCATGGAATTCAACCCTATAACAATTGCAATAGTTGTTCAGCGGTAATCCATTCGGTGTTGCGATCGGAACTGTATTGGAACCCTTCGGGGACGGGTTTTCCGGTTTCGCCTAGGGCATTGATGGTGAAGTCTTGGTTAGTTGAGAAACTAATAGACGGTGAAATGACGTAGTGGTCAGCAAATTCTAACGTCAAATGGTAGTCATCGGCGGGACACATCATTTCGTGGAGCTTTTCACCGGGACGGATGCCGACGATTTTGTGCGGAATGCCGGGGGCGATCGCTTTGGCGAGTTCTGTCATCCGCATGGAGGGAATCTTCGGCACATAAATCTCACCCCCTTGCATTCGCTCAAAGCTTTTCAGCACCAGGTCCACACCCTGAGAAAGCGTAATCCAAAATCGGGTCATGCGATCGTCCGTGACCGGAATTTCTGTTGCGCCTTCGCGGACGAGTTTTTGGAAAAACGGCACGACCGAGCCGCGTGAGCCGACGACGTTGCCATAGCGGACAACGGAAAACCGGGTGGGTCGATCGCCTGCGATGTTGTTCGCGGCGACGAAAAGTTTGTCGGAGGCGAGTTTGGTGGCACCGTAGAGGTTGATGGGGTTGGCGGCTTTGTCGGTGGAGAGGGCGACGACTTTTTTGACGTTTGCATCTAATGCAGCGTCGATGACGTTATTGCCGCCGTTGATGTTGGTTTTGATGCACTCCATCGGGTTGTATTCCGCAGCAGGCACATGTTTCAGCGCGGCGGCGTGAATGACGTAATCGACCCCGCGCATGGCGAGTTTGAGCCGATCGGCATCGCGGACATCGCCGATAAAGAACCGCATGGCGGGATCGGTGAACTCCTGCGCCATTTCATATTGCTTTAGTTCATCGCGGGAATAGATGATGATTTTCTTTGGATTGTAACGCTCAAGAATGGTGCGAACACAGGCTTTACCGAAGGATCCGGTGCCGCCAGTAATGAGGATACTTTGATCGTCGAGGGTATGGTCTATCACAGGTTTTTCCAGAGGCGGGGCTTGCATGATACCGATCGGGGGCTGTCGTACGGTAACGTTATTTAGAGTTCCCATGCTACCCGAAAAATCTTCAGGAGAATTTATGCCTTTGGCTCCCTGGCGATCGCCGATCGCCCGCGCACTCTATCGCAACCGATCGTTGGCCTATTGTAAGTTCGTCCAGCTCGCGACTGTAAGACCGGACGGCCATCCTGCGAACCGGACGGTGGTGTTTCGGGGGTTTTGGGAGGAGACGAATCAGTTGAAGTTTATTACGGATTTTCGCAGTCAGAAGATTGTGGACCTCTATGAGCAGCCTTGGTGTGAGGTTTGCTGGTACTTTCCGAAGACGCGGGAGCAGTTTCGGTTGCATGGGCGGCTGGCGCTGGTGTCAGAGCATACCCAGGACGATCGGCTGCAACAGCTTCGATCGCAGACCTGGCAGGATCTGTCCTTGGCGGCGCGGGCGCAGTTTTCTTGGGCTGATCCGGGAGAGGTGAGAGATCTGAATGCGTCGTTTCAGATGGAGTTGCCCAGTGAGACGGAGGTTTTGCCAGAGTTTTGTATTTTACTGATGGATCCCATTTCAGTGGATCATCTGGAACTTCGAGGCGATCCACAAAATCGGACGGATTATAAACGACAGCCGGACGATCGCTGGGTGACGATCGCGGTCAATCCATAGTGGCCGATCGCCAGTGACCGATCGCAACCCATTTAGAGTCATCGTAGATGCAATTGTTCGCTCTTTTTAAGATTGTCTTAATGGATTTAATCGACATAGTCTGATGCAGATTTAACACGAAATTATGACTTGGAAAATAGCGAATTAAATTCGGTGTGGTGTATTCTTCCTCACTTTACAGGGACGATCGAAAAATGTAGGTTTAGGGCATAGCAGGTTACTTTCGTTGCTCAGTGAGAACGTTGTACTGAATCGAATTCTGGATTCCACCTAAAGCTCATATACAGGTCCTCCTCATGTCTACCGTAACACTCAAGGGATTCTCATCACTCCCGGCGGATACGTTTGCCCCTGGACCGATCTCAGGTCAAGGAATTGAAGGAAATGGTCGTAAAGGTCCCTTCCCTGGACAGCCCGTACAAGGATTTAGTGCAGTACAGTTTGCGTCGGAAAATACATTTTGGTTTATGCCTGACAATGGGTATGGCGCAAAGGGAAATAGCAGTGATTTTCTGCTGAGAATTTATCAGGTTAATCCGAGTTTTAATGGATTAGAACCAGAGGGTAATGGATCGGTTTCAGTGGATTTTAGTAATTTTATTCAATTGTCAGACCCCAATAAAAAGTCACCCTTTAAGATTATCAACGAAAATACAACCGATCGCCTCTTAACGGGAGCGGATTTTGATATTGAGTCGTTCAATATTGCAAAGGATGGAACGATTTGGATTGGGGATGAATTTGGTCCTTATCTGCTTCATTTCAATCGTAAAGGCGAACTCCTCGAAGCCCCGATCGTAACGCCCAATCCCGTCCGGCTCAACACCCTGAATGGTCAAGCGCCCTTAGTGATCGGACATCGCGGTGCCAGTGGAGAACTGCCGGAGCATACATTAGCGGCCTACCAATTGGCGATCGATCGCGGTGCAGACTTCATCGAGCCGGACTTAGTCTCCACAAAAGATGGGGTATTAATTGCCCGTCATGAGCCAATGCTAGGCGGTACGACGGATGTCGCCAGTCGGCCTGAATTTGCCGATCGGAGAACGACGAAAATGCTCGACGGAGTGGCCGTTACGGACTATTTTGCATCCGACTTCACGCTGGCGGAAATCAAGACCTTGCGGGCGATCATGCCGCAGAGTAATCGCACTCAAGCCTTTAATGGTCTTTTCGAAATTCCGACATTGGACGAGATTATTGATCTGGTTCAAAAAGTTGAGAAAGATACAGGTAAAAAAGTCGGAATTTATCCCGAAACAAAGCATCCGACCTTCCATGATGCGCTCAATCTCTCACTTGAAGAGAAGCTGATTAAAACATTAGTAGACCAAGGTTTTACTGACCCAGGTCGAATTTTTATTCAGTCCTTTGAGGTGGCGAATCTGAAGGACTTGAACAGCACGATTATGCCGAATGCGGGGGTGGATTTGCCCTTGGTGCAGCTTTTGGATGCAGACGATGTGCGATCGGATGGGAGCTTAATTGAAATTCGGCCCTATGATTTTGTGGTGAGTGGTGATCAGCGCACCTATGCAGACCTTCGATCGCCCACTGGATTACAGGAGATTGCCACCTATGCGGCTGGAATTGGTCCTTGGAAACGAATGATTGTTTCGGTTAAGACGATCGATGCAGACAATGACGGTCAGCCGGATGATCTGAATAAAGATGGCACGATTAATGATGCTGATAAGGTGACATTAGCGCCCACGTCATTAATCAATGACGCGCACCGAGTCGGTTTGCAGGTTCACGCTTACACCTTCCGCAACGAACCCGGTCGCCTTGCGTCGAATTACAATGGCAATCCGAATGCAGAGTATGAGCAGTTTATTAACCTGGGCATTGACGGTTACTTCACGGATTTTCCAGGGACAGGTGACTTGGTTCGGGATCAATTTGTGAGTACTGTGGTCCGATCGCCCCAAAATCCCGATCTTTTAAATTTCACCACCGTTAACACGCCGATCGGTCCTATCACCCAAGCCACTGCCGTCGCGAATCTCGGCGGTTCGAGAGGCTTTGAAGGGATGGCCATCAATCCTGACCGGACAAAGCTCTATCCGCTGCTAGAAGGATCCGTGGTCGGGGATCCATTAGGCACGCTGCGGGTTTACCAGTTTGATCTAGGTTCTGGAGCCTATGACGGCATTGTGGGTCGTTATCAGTTGGATAGCCCGAATTATTTGATTGGGGATATGACGGTGATTAATGCGAGCGAATACTTGATTATTGAGCGGGATAATAATCAAGGGGATGCGGCAAAGTTTAAGAAGATTTTCAAAGTGGATCTGACCCAAACCGATCGGAACGGCTTTTTGGTCAAGGAAGAGGTCGCAGATTTGTTATCGATTCGAGATTTCCAAGATTTGAATAAGGATGGCAGCACGACCTATCGAATGCCGTTTGTGACGATCGAAGATGTCCTCGTTATCGATGAATCGACCATTTTGGTTGCCAATGACAACAACTACCCTGGTTCCTCAGGTCGTACAGGTCAAATCGACAATAATGAAATCGTCATTTTGGGTCTCAGCGAACCCTTAAAACTTGACCCTCGCGTGGGCTTGAAGGGGCTGAATTTACCTAAAAATAAGCTGAATGGGACCGCTAAAGATGACACTTTGTACGGCAATGCTGCAGATGACTATTTCGATGCAGGGGATGGCAATAATGTCCTGTTTGGCAATGGTGGACGGGATGTGATGTTGGCTGGGAACGGTAATAATCTTGGCTATGGCGGCTCGGGTGATGATACGTTCTTTTTCGGCAATGGTAACAATACTGTGTCCGCTAATGACGGAAATAATAGAATCACACTCGGCAACGGTAAAAATGTCGTGTTTGCAGGTTCGGGCAATGATGTGATTATTTCCGGTTCCGGTGATGATCTGATTTATGCAAACGATGGCAATAACACGATCGCAGCGGGTGCAGGCAATAATATGGTGTATTCCGGTTCAGGAGCCGATCGGTTTATCCTCAATGGAAATGGCAACACAGAAGTGATTGGATTTGACAAGACCGATCGCATTGTTTTAGGTGGAACGTTGCGCGTTGAAGATGTGCTAATTACGAGACGTGGGCTGGATGTTATTTTGAGTGCTGGCGGGAGAGATATTATGACCTTGAAATGGGCGGTGGGATTAGGAATCGATCGAGGCTTCTTTATCTGAAGCCTGATTGACTGACACATCTTTTAGTGGGTTGCATTGATTCGCACCAGACTAGAAGTCGGTGCTCTAGAGTGCGAAGTCTACGGGACGTAGACTGGAAAAGAACTTTAGGGTTCTTCAGTCCGTTTCAACGGACTTCGCCTTCAAGAGCGCCGAATTTCATTCCGGCGCGGATCGTAACGAAGCGAACGGGTTTCAAGCGTTGTGTCAGTCAATCAGATCTAAAATTTAGAGCTTTTTCGTACGAGAGGGATAGGTTAAATCCATTAGTGTTGTCTTCTGTGAATCGATCGAAACTTGTAAACCAGCACCACCCGCTTTGGTTCTGACATAGACTAAACCGATCGCACTTCCATCCTCCAATTCATACAGACTGGTTACTGTTCCTGCTTTGTCGTCCCCTGAAAAAACCGTAGAACCCAATGCTACAGACCGATCGAGTTTCACGCCCCAAAGATTGAGCTTGACGGCATCACGACTTTCTAGACGGGCGATCGTTTCTTGGCCGATGTAGCAGCCTTTATTGAAGGAAATCGTATCCCACAGTCCCGCATCCAATGGATTGTAATCTTCAGTCAATTCAAATCCTGGCATCGGACGACCCTGTTCAATCCGAAGCCGATCGTAGGTGCGATCGGTGATGACAACCGCCAGTTTTGATAAGACCTCCCAAATGGTTGCAGCCTCTTGCTTGGCCATCATCAACCGAAATCCCGGCATTCCCAAACCGCTCTCAGCCACGATTTGAACCGTTACATTAGCGATTGAAACCGTGACAAATCCGGACTCTGGCAACGATAATCCTAAACCCGTCAAAACTTCAGCGGCGTTGGGTCCGAGGAGACAGAAGGTGGCGATCGTCTCGGAACAATCGGCGAGTTTCACCCGATCGCTAAAGAAGATAAACCGATCGAGAAATTTAATGAGTTTGGCAGCCATCCCTGGCGAAACTAACAATCGCACCTTGTCTTCAAACACCAATGCGGTCGCTAAATCTAAGGTTCGCGCAGTGGACGTTAAGAACGTTGTGTCACAGGTTGCTCCGGGCTTGAGCAATTTAAATCCATTGGTGCTTTGGTTGTGGAGAAAATCAAGGCGATGCTCGTCGGTGACTTCAATGCATCCCCAATGGCTTTGATCGTAAAGCGCCACACCCGATCGCGCTGCACCATAACCGTTATCAGCGCCCAATACATCAATCGTCATACCGTTTCTCACAACACAAATTCTAGGGTCACAGACGTCATCATATCGCGTTAAGAATGGGAAAGCGTCGGAAGCTGCGACAGGATTTCTGTGACCAACCGTTTTGCTTTGTCATCCAAAACTCTCCAGTCCACTTCGCCATCCTCAAACAGTGATTCATCCACCCTGGCAGGCCGATCGAGGCTCGGGTCATAATCCCAGGTAAAACAAATTTTGTAGCATAATTCCCATACGTCGATGGTGACGATTTCTTCTCCCCGTTCGAGTTTCCATTCGTAGGCGGGATAGGGTTTGGGTAATGTTTCCAGGATTTGTTCGATGGTGGCGGCGCGATCGTTGTCGGTGGTGCTTTTGAGTTCCTGTTGCAGCAGACCAATGCGGCCTCGTTCTTCCTCTGAAATAGCCGCATCCCACACCAAATTTTCCTGGTAGCTGCTTTTCCAGGTGGAGTATTCTTCGGTGAGTTTCCGAATGTTGTCCAGTAGGCGAATGAAGGCAGGCTGCATCAGGACGTTGGTTTTTTCCCAGGTGGCTTCGTCGGCAAAGGTGGGTTTCATGGCGGTTGAGCGGGATTTTGGGATGGCTTGGCTGTCTACAGGATAGAATGGAATGGCGGCGCAATTAATTACAAATTGCAAATTTGATTGAGCCGCTGGCGAACTGCCCCCTAACCCCCTTTCTTAGATGCCCGTAAGGGCTATATGCTGGGGGGACATGAAGGAGAGAGAATGTTTAAGATTGTTTTTTTTGGGACGCCGCAGTTTGCGGTGCCGAGCTTAGAGGCTTTGGTTGCAGAGTCGTCGGTTGATGTGGTGGCGGTGGTGACGCAGCCGGATAAGCGGCGGGGGCGGGGGAATGACCTTTCGCCTTCGCCCGTTAAAGCCGTGGCAGAACGGGCGAAGATTCCTGTGATTCAACCCGATCGGATTAAAAAATCCCCCGAAGCTTTGGCTCAATTGCGCGATTATCAGGCCGATCTGTTCATCGTCGTGGCCTATGGTCAATTGCTCTCCCAAGAAATTCTCGACATGCCCAGAATTGGCTGTATCAATGGTCATGGCTCACTCTTGCCCGCTTATCGCGGAGCGGCCCCCATTCAACAATGTCTCGTCAATGGTGAAACCCAAACGGGAATGACAACGATGCTCATGGACATCGGAATGGACACAGGAGCGATGTTGCTGAAGTCAACGCTGGAGATTGGGCCATTGGAAAACGCCCATGAACTGGCCGATCGTCTCTCCATTCAATCCGCCGAATTACTGGTCGAAACCATTAACAGGCTTCCCACCACTGGAATCCAGCCCGAACCTCAGGATTCTACCAAGGCAACCTATGCGGCGATGATTCAAAAAGAAGACTACGCCCTAGATTGGTCGAAATCTGCGATCGCCCTTCACAATCAAGTGCGTGGATACTATCCTGGCTGTCGCACGATGTTTCGTGATGCGGTGTTAAAAGTGATGGCGACGGTGCCGTTGACGGATGCAATCCGATCGCAGTTTCCCGAGTTTGATCCCTTGTTTGAATCAGTCGTCAATCTTGAGCCACAGCCACCGGGAACGCTTGTTGCGATCGTCAAAAATCGAGGGGCGATCGTGCAAACGGGTGACGGCTATTTGTTTTTAAAAGAAGTCCAACTTGCTGGCAAAAAAGCCCAGTCGGGTTGGGATTTTGCCAATGGTAGCCGAATTGAAATCGGAGAGCGATTGGGTTAGGGGCGATCGGCTACATCACTGAGTTTCATCGGTTCTGTACAATGCCCAAGCCAGAAATCGCTCCGTATAGTACAACGCAAATTGATTACTAACGCCATTGAAAACAGCATCAAACGCATGGTCAGCCCAAGGAATCCGAATCATTGCGGCAAGATTGCCTGTTTCTTGAAGTGCCCCGGTCAGATGTTCGCCATACTGGGGACGGATAATGTAATCCCGATCGCCATATATCAACAGCGTCGGCGGTAATCCAGGTTTCAC
The DNA here is from genome assembly GCA_013298165.1 of Synechococcales cyanobacterium bin31.maxbin.ball.101. Taxonomy (GTDB): domain Bacteria; phylum Cyanobacteriota; class Cyanobacteriia; order Leptolyngbyales; family Leptolyngbyaceae; genus JAAFJU01. The sequence goes on from JAAFJU010000071.1 coordinate 13,105, forward strand.
GGTACCAATGGGTGAGGCTTGACGGTAGCGATCGCCGTAGTCCTCTGGGCTGCCGCCGAGAAAGGTGACTAAGGTCGATCGAGAGCCGATCGGATCAGGCGTGGGAATGTTGTAATACCCTGCTGTCAGATCGACAGGTCCGTAGTAATTCACCATCGCCTTGGCCCGAATTGGCGAATCCCGATAGGCGGCGAGTGAGGCTAACTGGGCACCTGCCGATCGGCCCATAAAAGCAATGCGATTTAAATCGGTTTCATATTCTGCTGCATGGATTTGAATAAACTCAAGCGCCGATCGGACATCATTGATTTGGGTGGGAAAGTGATACTTCGGGGCATGACGATAGGAGATGGCCCAGACGACATACCCCTGCGCGGCAATGTAGCGATTAAAGTTCGCATCCTGTCCCGGATTGCCCCGCTGCCAAGCCCCGCCGTAGATCGTGACGATCGCAGGATAAACTCCCGGTTTCTGGGGGCGATAGACATTCATCACCAAGGGAATGCCATCTGGATTCGCAAAGGGAATCGATCGATCCTCGCGAATGGGACGCTCTTGTATGCCCCGAAAAATATCCAAAACTTGAAACGGCTGCGATCGCCACTGGGATTGAATTCCGATCGGAATGGTTTGGAGATAATTCTGCCCCAAGGTGCGAGTGATGGTTTGTTCTGCTCGATGATTTGCTGATGGAAACTGTAAGACTGGAATGCTGCTGAAGAGTAAGGCGATCGTACTGAAGATCAATGCTAGAAACAAAAGCCGAAACGATGATGCCCGCAGAAATTGGAAGGCGAGGATTTGGAGGAGAATGGCGATCGTATTCAGCACCATCAACCCTGGACTGATTTCCGGTGTGCCCACACTGAGCGGCAACAAACTAAAAATCGGCGCAGGAATCACAATCCACACACTCAGCCCCAGTCCCACGATCCCCAACAGCAACAACAGTCCTACAACCCAATTCATTAGCGATCCATTCCTGATAATTCATTCTTATTGCTGAGTCCCTCACAAATTCTGTTTCAAATTGAGGTGGCTAGTCTTCCAGCAACATTTCTAGCACTTCGGATAAGTTCTCTCGCAATTCATCGAGGGTTTCGCCTTGGGAATGTGCGCCGGGGAAATTAGGGATATAACCGACGTAAAGTCCGGTGTCCCGATTCCCGTGGGAGGCTACGCCAACGCGTTCAATGATCGCAGTAAAGGTTTGCATCATCAGGATTGGCTGAAGGTTTCGAATCTATTGTAACCGATCGTTTCCCGAGACTGAACTGAGGTGCAATTGATCGCCTTTCCCACAAATTCACCCATAAAAGCTGTAAATATGATCGCCTTTTCAGTAAATGACACGACAAAAGCAGCAAATACGTTGGCGCAGCCTCCCTTGGGAATCGCCCCTCAAGCAAATGCCTACTCCTGATGAGCTTTTGAGAGTGCCGTTACTGGACGATCGACCTCATTTGCCGCAACCGGAGATCTGAGCGGTGGATGGGCGGTCTCCTTTGCCGCAATTGGTGTGGGAGGAGGGCGATCGGCTACTAATTTTTAGGCTTCATGCCCATCGCTGACAACGGACGACAATCCACAAAACTCACCGAATCCTCATCGAGAAAACTCGCGATCGCCATCTCGATGACCGCTTCGATGGTCTACGACCGACCGGAGGTCATCGGATAATCCATCTCCTCTGCATAAGCCCGCAATGCCGCCTTAATCTTGTCCGGTAGCGTCTCGTAGAGATTCTGCGCTGCGATCGAAGTGGGAGATTCTGGTGTTATAACTTGCATCATTCTGCTCCTGATCGGATTTGTCTTACTACGATGTTATGGCGACGATCGATCGTTTCACGCTTAGATTTTAGAAACGGCTATCGATCGTCCAATCCACAATCTTCAACTCCGGTACCTGTTCAAAATCTCGTTGATTACAGGTCACGACTGTTGCACCGATCGATAGTGCAATTCCCGCAATTCGCATATCCTTTTGCACTCGATTTTTTCGCAATTCTGGATAATCTTTGAGTAGTTGCTTGAGAATCCGATCGGCATCTGGTGTGAAGTCTAAAATCTCAACGGTTTGCAGATATTTGACCGTTGTGGTTAGTTTGGAATAAACCGCAGGTAAGCGATCGACGACTTTTGGATCATTGGCTCGGCTGACCCAACCATTGAATAACTCTTGAACGGTGATGATACTGACAGCGGGACGATACCGTTTTGCATTGATGATGATATTGGGATGGTTGTAGAGGAGTCGTGAAACGTGGTCGGTGTCTAAGAGATAACGCACGAGCAACCTCTAGGAGTAGTAGGATGGGTCAACTTCAGAGTCATCATCTGAATTTCGCTCTGCCCGCATTTCCTCCATAATCTCTAGAAAATCCGGATCATCCTTAAAAACTCCGGCATACTTCATCCAAGCAGGTTCGACTGAATCTAGAGGAACTTCCCAATCGATCGTTTCAATATGTTTTGCGCGTTCTAAGAAATTCAGTTGAAGCTGCTGAACTGCTGACTCTTGGGTGTCAGCTTCCACTCGGAATGTTGGGAACTCGGCGATCGATGCCACAATCTGTCCCGATATCAAGGTTTCAATCAATAATGTCACTTTCAGCGGTGATATGGGATTCGATCGGAAATTCAGATTTGCAATCATGTTCGAGACCTCGGTATTGGCGGTCGATAGTTGAATTATAACGTAGCGATCGAATCGTTCTCATCTACCATTTCTCAGAGCCGATCGTTTGCAGCCATCGGCGATCGCCCCACATCTTGATTTAGAAAGTTCAGGTAGTTTGGATCTAAACTTCACCACGAATCGTAAATTCATAATCGCCACCCGGTTCCAATTGATAATCCTTCGCTTCTAAAAAACGTCCCAAAGGTTCTTTAATGAGGGCACGACCCTTGGACGGCTCGATCGCCAAATGTCCCCGCCGAAAGTCCCACACAAAGGTCCATTCATAATGGGCCGCATGAACCTCCCCCTCCAGACGGCCTACCTGCCAGGACTGTCGTAAGACTCGGACATTCACAAGGGTCTGGGGTAATCTGCGCACGTTACTCTCCAGCTATACGATTGTTAAATAGATTCATCGCCTTCTCCACGCCATCCCGGACACTCACTTCGATCGCACTCACCGCATACTGATTCACTTCCTTAATCAAAGTCTTCTCCGGCGGCGAAAAACTGCCCAATACATGGGAAATCGCATCTTGATCCTTCGACCCAATTCCCACTCGCAACCGAGGAAAATTCTGGGTCCCCAAATGGGCGATCGCCGACTTCATGCCGTTTTGTCCGCCCGCCGACCCATTCAGGCGCAGCCTAAGCCGTCCCACAGGCAGATCCATATCGTCATAGACCACCATCACCGAAGCCGCCTCCAGCTTGTACCAGTCCAGCACCGCCCGAATGGACTGTCCGGAATTGTTCATGTAGGTCAAGGGCTTCAGCAACCGGATTTTTTTGCCCCCGATCGTCCCTTCCCCGAATAACCCTTGGAACTTTTTGTTTTCGACTAGGGGAATCTGCCACGATCGGGCCAGCTCGTCTATGACGACAAAGCCAATATTGTGACGGGTTCCGTCATACTTGGCACCAGGATTCCCTAACCCCACGATCAATTGGGGCAGTATGTTGATTGGAGCAGTTGCAGCATCAGCCATGAACAATAAGCGTCACTAAGAAGAATAAAAGAAGAACAAACCTAGACTTCAGCCGACTGCTCAGAAGCCGTCTCCAAGACCGTCACCTCAGCGATCGTCGCATCCGACACAAGCTCAGCCTCCGGAACTTCTGCCGCTGCAGACAGACTGGGAGGTGCTTCCAGTTTTGCGGTCATCGGCTGGGAGAAGACATTCTCCATCTCTTCCGCTTCCTTCTTGAATTCATCTTGGAACTCCTTAGAAGCCTCCTGAAACCCTCGCAGTGCCTTCCCCACACTCTTCCCGATTTCCGGTAGCTTCTTCGGCCCAAAGACCAGCAGTGCCAGCACAAAGATCAGCACCATCTCCGGCAACCCAATCCCAAACACGTTCATACGCGCACCTCCAACAAAGTAGCTTGGCTTCTGTGAAACCGTTCCTATAACCTTAGCAGCAAAAAACCCCAGCAAAGCCGGGGTCTCAGTCAAAATTGGAGAAGCCGTCTCTCCTAGTTACCCAAACTCTTCCAACCCACAGAGAAGTCTTCCAAGAGCAGAGAACTGTTATAGATCTGCAAGATAATTAGCAGAAACACGAGAAATAGGGCCATGAAAACGCCCATAACAACGGTCGTACCCCAACCAGGAACGACTTTCCCATATTCTGAGTTCAAGGGACGGAGAATATCCCCAAGTCGAGTGCGCTGTGCCATAACTTACCTACTTGTATAGTCCTGACGGAAATGTGTTAAATCTGCGTTACATTATAGGGGAAAGATCCTCATAATCCGAGAATGACTATGGAACCCGCAATGGCTCTTAACATTTCTATCTGTGCAGCCCTCGTGGGACTGGCAGGTTTTTCAATCTACACCGCCTTCGGCCCCCCCGCCAAGGAACTCAATGACCCCTTTGAAGATCATGAAGACTAACGTTTAAGTGGATCCTCTAATTCATTTTTAAGCATTAAAATTTCTTCAAAACGCTGATGGCTCATCGGCGTTTTTTTGTGGGTTCTTTTTTGTAACTCAGGTTACTGATGTAATAAGAATTTTTATGAAGACAAATCTTGAAATACTCTAAAACCTATCTTCAGAATTTTTTCAAATCATCCATTACTAAGATGTAAGCAATAATTTAATTCACTAAATTCAGTATTTTCCATGAGATTCATTTCGCCAAAACCCGGTTGACATCCTGAATAGAGGCCGTTGAATTTATTCTCTCAACGATTGGTGATGCGCCTTAATCGATCGCAGGATTAATCTCTTCTATCTTTAGGAGGATGGTGGGATAAATCAGGGATCGATTTAATAAAGATGGTATGAATTTCGATATTTTCAAGCCTTAAATAAAACTTAGGAATATGGAATTTAGCGTGCATTTACAGGGTCTTCATGAATTTTCCTTCTCTTCCCCGATTCGTCGGGCCACGTCGGGTCTTGCCACGATCGAGCGTCGGGATATTCCTCCGGAGCGGATTGGTCTAGATGGCAGCTATGACCACGCAGGTCTCTCAAAACGGGTGACACAGCTTTTAGCCGAGCAGTTGAGCCATTTGACCGTGGAGACGTTGCGGATTTCTCAGCGCGGTCAGGTCGTGGTGATCTGCACTCGGTTTGGGATTGCGGAAGAGGTGATTCACCCCATGGTGGACTCGATTCTCCAACTGGAGGGCGCGGCTTCTGTGGAAATCAACGGCAGGCGTCACTTCGGTCAGGGGTTCACTTCTGCAAAGCGTTAGGTTCTCCTACTGAACTGGATGTTGGCCATAGGTTGGCACCGTGGTCGCCCAGTGGGGCCGATCGCCCGATAGAAATGCGCCATGGGAGAGTCGCAGCACTTGTTCGACCCAGAGTCCTTGGTGGGTTGGAACGTCTACGATCGGGAGTGCTGTGGGAAACTGCGATCGATAGTCACTCCACTGCGCCAGCGTCATCACTTGGTCGGTTGAGGTTTCAGCGGTTGGGGTGGGTGATGAGGGCCGTCGATCGCCGCTTCGGTAGACACCCACATGCCATTCTTCCCGCTGTGCCGCAAGCTGCATCGCCACCCATTCCTCACCCTGACTCGCCGCGATCGCCGCCAAACTGGAAATCCCAAATAGGGGAATGTCTAACTGCTGCGCCAGGGTCCGGGCTGTGACGACGCCCATGCGAGTGCCCGTGAAACTTCCGGGTCCATGAGCCACTGCAATGAAGTCGAGGGCTTTCCAGGGGACCTCTGCCATGAATTCGGCGAGTTTTAGATGCATCATGGCGGAAAGATCTCGGCCTAGGTCCCAGACTTGAACGATCGGTGCTTCGGACGATCGGCCTAGGGCTAATCCTAAGTCAGGACTACTGGTGTGAATGGCAAGACCCAAGGGAGAGGAGGACATCAGTGAGGGCGTGACGGGCTAGTTAAGAAAGGATTTACACGTCGAAAATTCGCTCGTCTAGCCTACCATTGAAGAGGAATCTGTTAGGGTTCTGATTCTCCAGATTGAGTACTTGCTATGACTACTACGCCGATCGCTCGTTCCGTTTCGCTTCAGTATGCCTATTTCCCCGGCTGCGTGGCCCAAGGAGCCTGTCGGGAATTGGATCAGTCTACGAAGGCATTGACCCAAGCCCTCGGCATCGAGCTAGTGGAATTGAAAAAAGCATCCTGCTGCGGATCCGGTACGTTTAAGGAAGATTCGCAGCTTTTAGAAGACACGGTGAATGCGCGAAATATTGCGTTGGCGGAGCAGTTGGGGTTGCCGTTGCTGACCCATTGCAGTACCTGTCAGGGGGTGATTGGCCATGTGGATGAACGGCTGAAGACCGCGAAGACGGAAGACCCTGGATATTTTGATCAAGTCAATGGATTTTTGACGCAGCAGAGTTGTTCGCCCTATCAAGGCAGTACCGATGTCAAACATATTTTGTGGGCGTTGGTGGGGGATGTGGGGCTGGAGACGATCGCGAGTCGGGTGACGAAGAAACTCTCGGGGTTGAAATGTGCGGCGTTTTATGGATGCTATTTGCTGCGATCGCAGAAGAATGGGTTTGATGATCCGGTGAATCCGCAGTCGATGGAGAATGTTTTTAAAGCGGTGGGGGCGGAGGTCGTTATGTATGACGGGCGGACGCAGTGCTGTGGCTGGCCGCTGTCGAGCTATGCGACGGACCAGTCGTTTACCATGGCGGGCGGACATCTTCAGGCGGCGATCGCGGCGGGGGCTGATTGTATTGTGACGCCTTGTCCGCTGTGTCATATGCAGCTTGATTCGCGTCAAGGTGAGATTGAAAAGGTGATTGGTCAAAAGCTTCAACTCCCGATTTTGCATTTGCCTCAGCTTGTGGCCTTGGCTTTGGGCGTGAGTCCTGGTGAGTTGGGTCTCGATCGGCATTTGGTTTCGACGCGATCGGTGTTGGAGAAATTGGGATTGTAGACCGCTGTAGACCAATAATGATGAGAGAAATACCTTGAGACTTCAAACCCTAAAACAGGAATGGTTTTCCAATATCCCGGCAGATGTATTGGCCGGAACTGTCGTCGCCTTAGCCTTGATTCCTGAAGCCTTGGCCTTCTCCGTGATTGCAGGTGTTGACCCGAAGGTGGGGCTGTATGGGGCATTTATTATTGCCATGACTACGGCATTTTTTGGGGGACGATCGGGCATGATCTCCGCTGCGACGGGTTCTATGTCGCTGTTGATGATTAATTTGGTGAAAGACCATGGTTTGCCCTATTTGCTGGCTGCGACGCTATTGACAGGCGTATTGCAGATTTTGTTTGGGGTGTTTAAACTCGGGCGGCAAATGAAGTATGTGCCCCATGCGGTGATGAGTGGCTTTGTCAATGCGTTGGGGATTTTGATTTTTACGGCGCAGTTCCAGCATTTGGTGAATGTGCCTGGGGCCGTCTATGTGATGGCGGCTTTGTCATTAGCGATCATTTATCTATTACCTCGTGTCACAAAGGCCGTGCCTTCTCCTTTGGTTGCGATCGTCCTCATTACCATCGCCTCGATCGCACTTCAAATCAAAGTCCCGACTGTTGGCGATATGGGTGCATTGCCCACTGCATTGCCATTTTTTGCATTGCCCCAAGTGCCGTTTAATCTCACGACGTTACAAATCATATTTCCCTACTCGATTACGTTGGCGATCGTTGGTTTGCTAGAGTCCTTGCTGACAGCGGCTTTGTTAGACGATCTGACCGATACCCCCAGTGATAAAAACCGAGAAGCTAAAGGCCAAGGGATTGCGAATATTATTGCGGGTTCGTTTGGCGGAATGGCAGGTTGTGCATTGATCGGGCAGTCGGTGATTAATTTCCAATCTGGGGGGCGTGGACGGCTTTCGACCTTTGTGTCGGGCGTATTTTTATTGCTATTTATTTTTGTGTTTGGGGATTGGGTGAAGCAAATGCCCATGGCGGCATTGGTGGGCGTGATGATTATGGTGTCCTTCGAGACCTTCAGTTGGGCCTCGTTAAAAACCTTGTCCCGTGCGCCGCGCAGTGAAAGTTTGGTGATGATTGCGACGGTGGTGGCAACGTTACTGACCCATAATTTGGCGATCGGTGTGATGACGGGCGTGATGTTGAGTACGGTGTTCTTTTCACGCCGCATTTCAAAACTGATTACGGTGACTTCCAGCCTGAGTGACGATGCAACCCATCGAACGTATCAAATCATCGGTCAAGTCTTCTTTGTTTCGAGTCAGGAGTTTTTGGAGTCGTTTGATTTTAACAATTCCGCCGATCGGATTACGCTGGATTTATCTCAGGCGCATCTTTGGGACCAGAGTGCTGTGACGACGCTGGATAAGGTCGTTGCCAAGTTTCGTCGTCAGGGATCTAAGGTGGAACTTGTGGGCTTAAACGAGGCCAGTGCGACGTTGGTTAATCGGTTGGCGGTGGGGGAGTTGCGATCGGAATAACGTTACTAAGCAGCAGCTCCAAGCCACGTATCGCCATTATTATACCAATCTTGTGAGTCCGTCTGCCTTGGGCTTGTTAGACCGGAAGCACGATACGACTAATCAAACGAATACCCAGCGAAGAAGATCTCGCTTGGCTGATCCTCCTCATAAACAATGATATGCCTTCCCGTTCCCCGATCGATGACATCCCAGAAAAAGCTGGACTCCGACCAAATTCCTGCTTCTAGCACTTCACGAGTTGGCTTTTCCGTTGCAAATAGAGACTGCAATTCACCCACGCTAAGAGGGAAGCTGGTGCAGAATATTTCCCCTAATATTTCAGGATTCAACCCACTGAGAAGAGCCTCCTCCAATTTCTCAGGCGATAATGGACAAGGCTCATTAGCCATACAATGAATATCTAAAATTGAACGTGTTCCATCTGCATCCGATGCCAAAAGAGCCTCTTCAATGGATGAATGCTGCGCGCCAGGTGCCGGAGAGTTCTCTGTAACTGGAAAATCTGGCAACTGAATTACAGGATTATATCGACCAGCTTGAAACTCACGTAAACGCAGCTTTTGCAATGCTGCATTTAAATCAGTCTCATACTTTGCGTAATACCAATATGAATGTGCGCCCATCGTATATTAATTTGGTGAAATCTTATTTATCTGGAGATAGAGGTCTAACGTTCCTGATCAGCGGCTATAAGTGAACTTTGCGGTCGCCAACAACTCCTATTAATCCGCTTCACCAGGGTTGTTAGTCCTGCCTCACCCAACTTCCTCCAAAGTCTTGATTGTGACGCGACCACCTTCTACAGCTTGAATTTGCAAGTCATAGCCATAGAGTAAGCTCATACCCACTAATGGATCAGTTTCAGCTTCATTGATAGGAATGTCACGGTATTGACCGTCCCATATGACTGTTGCAGCATAGACCTCAAAGGTGATTTCGCTACCATCGCCCAAATTGCCACGATCGATCCCTGTCCAAGGCAGATTCAAGGCAACAATGATTTCACGGGGCAAACTCAAGAAGCCTGTGTAACCCGTATCAATAACTGCACTAATCAGTTTTGTCTGACGGTTTTTGTTGCTAATAACCAGTGAGATTGTCGCTTCACAGCTCGGATTCACTACGCCTTGCATCATACGGATTTTTTGAGGCTCCGTGAACCAAAACGGTGAACAACTCGGTGTCCGATGCGGACGATCCAAGGTTGAGCATCAGGGAGACGCTCGAATAGCCGATCGGTGGCTGGTAAGATATCGTCTGCGACTTCAAAGGATCCAGTCTCGATGTCGATCGCCACGATCTTCCCATGATTGCCTTCTTCGACTTGCGATCGAATTTCGGATTCATAAAGCGCATCGCCGCGCTGGGCGAACTCTTCTTTGCTATATCGGGGTTGTCGGACTGTCATAGGATTAACATCTCGCTGCGACTTCAGTGGCTCTATTATAGCCGGGGGAAGGGGACGATCGCTTCGGTGCCGAAATGATGGGAAATCAGTCGGACCTCAAGGCAATTTGCTGCCATCTTCAAATGGTTCTAGACGTTCTCTTGAAAATTGGATGAATGTCTCAATTACGTGCAAAGGGACATCATGATCGAAAGTTCTTAAAACAACTGTCTTATCTGCATCACAGCGAAATATCTCGGCAACCACATGGTTGCCGCAATTGTCCCAAAGCTCAACTCCCAATCCGTCTCGAACGATGTCGGAAGCGACTTTTACATGATATTTTCCTATGGCTCTTTTCATTCCATCCAGATTTTAATTATTACTGTCAGTCAGATTCAAAAATATGACGTTGCTCAATCGCTCTAATGGTCTTGGTCAGCAGCTACATAGAGTCTTTGCGATCGCCAAAACTCACATTCGTCCGCTTCACCAGGGTTGTTAGCCCATGCCACCGACTAACTTTCATTCGTGTTGGGTAAGGCTTCGATCATAACTAGCCCACCTTGAACCGTATCGACTTGCAATCGGAACCCACGCAACATTTTCATGCCGAGTAAGGGATCGGTATTGGCTGAGTTGACTTCGATTTCCCGGATCTGACCGTCCCAGATGACCGTTGCGTCATGCACATCGAACAAGGTTTCGCTACCATCACCCAGAGTAACCCGATCGCGGTAGCTCCAAGGGAGTTCGAGTTCAGCAATCATACTGGATGGGATGCAGAGAAAACCTGTAAACCCAGTATCAATGACAGCATTCACTGATTTGAGCTTGTTGCCATACTTAATTACGATCGGAATGACGGCTTCGTAAGCTTGATTGACGTATCCTTGCATCATAGTGAGTCTTTCAGGCTACGTGCCCCGAACCGATGAACGGCGCGATACCCAATCCGAATCAGCCAAGAGAGTGATCTAGATTTTGTGTAAGGGATCTAGAATCCTGATAAAGGAGGATCTCAACCATGGTAAGACGGAAACGACCGCTGACAAATCTGGACCACCTAATTGACGATTTACTGGGGGAGAACCC
>JAAFJU010000276.1 GCA_013298165.1 Synechococcales cyanobacterium bin31.maxbin.ball.101
GTTGCAGGTGCAACCAGCCCGCGAACAAGAGCACTGCCGAGAAGAGCAAGAGTCCAATGGAACCTGAGTACAGGTCAGCATTGGTGCGCATCCCGATCGTGTACCACCAGTGATAAACACCGGAATACGCGATGTCTACAGGGTAGGAAGCGCCCGCTTGCGTAAACGCATCGACGGCTCCCTTACCGAATTGAGGATCCCAAATCGCATGGGCGATCGGTTTCACATTCAGCGGATCAAGAATCCACTGCTCAAAGTTCCCTTGCCATGCGACATGGAACAGGCTTCCCGAAGCCCACAGGAAGATGATTGCCAGGTGGCCGAAGTGAGTCGAGAACAGCTTTTGGTAAAGCTTTTCTTCGGTCATTCCGTCATGGCTTTCAAAGTCATGGGCGGTCGCAATCCCGTACCAAATCCGACGAGTGGTCGGGTCTTGAGCGAGGTCTTGACTAAATTTTGGAAATTTAGTTGCCATTTTCTAATAGTCCTCCTGGCTCAATTAAAGGGATAGTGAACGTGCAAGGAAGAAGGCCCACGTTGTGGCGATTCCACCGAGCAAATAGTGCGCTACACCTACCGCACGACCCTGAATAATACTCAGAGCGCGAGGTTGAATTGCAGGAGCTACTTTCAGCTTGTTATGTGCCCAAACGATGGACTCGATCAATTCTTGCCAGTAGCCACGTCCGCTAAACAGGAACATCAAGCTGAAGGCCCACACAAAGTGCGCACCCAAGAACATGAGTCCATAAGCCGAGAGAGCAGAACCGTAGGAGTTGATCACCTGAGAGGCTTGCGCCCACAGGAAGTCGCGCAACCAACCATTGATGGTGATGGCGCTTTGAGCGAAGTTTCCGTAGGTGATGTGATTCACCGTGCCGTCTGGGGAAACCGTACCCCACACATCGGATTGCATTTTCCACGAGAAGTGGAAGATCACGATGGAGATGGAGTTGTACATCCAGAACAGACCGAGGAACACATGGTCCCAACCGGAGACTTGGCATGTACCACCACGGCCTGGACCGTCGCAAGGGAAGCGGAAGCCGAGGTTCGCTTTGTCTGGAATCAGACGGGAACTGCGGGCAAACAGCACACCTTTAAGCAGGATCAAGACGGTGACATGGATGGTGAACGCATGGATGTGGTGAACCATGAAGTCCGCCGTTCCAAGAGCGATCGGCATCATTGCGACCTTACCGCCGACGGCGATCGTGTCGCCACCGAAGGCATAGCTAGCCGTACCCAGTGCATTCGGTGCAGTTCCGCCCACTGTCGCAGCGGCAGTATGCAGACCTTGAATCCACTGTGCAAAGACAGGCTGAAGTTTGATAGCGGTGTCTGAGAACATGTCCTGAGGACGGCCCAGCGCACGCATCGTGTCGTTGTGGATGTATAGACCAAAGCTATGGAAGCCAAGGAAAATACAGACCCAGTTCAAGTGAGAGATGATGGCATCGCGGTGACGCAGCATGTTATCCAACACGTTGCCTTGGTTCACAACCGGATCGTAATCGCGGACCATAAAGATCGCACCGTGAGCCGCAGCCCCGACGATCAAGAAGCCGCCAATCCACATGTGGTGAGTGAACAGAGACAGCACCGTGCCGTAATCTGTCGCCAAGTAAGGATAGGGAGGCATGGCATACATGTGCTGAGCAACGATGATCGTGACAGAGCCACCGATCGCCAAGTTGATCGCCAACTGTGCGTGCCAAGAAGTGGTCAGCGCCTCAAAGAGACCTTTGTGGCCATTCCCGGTGATCATCACAGGGTCAGGACCGTTCGCTTCAAGGATTTCCTTAATGCTGTGACCGATACCCCAGTTGGTGCGGTACATGTGACCTGCGACGATGAACATCACGGCCAAAGCCAGGTGATGATGCGCCGTATCCGTCAACCATAGACCACCCGTCACAGGGTTCAGACCGCCTTTAAAGGTCAAGAAGTCTGCATACTCACCCCAATTCAGCGTGAAGAATGGCGTTAGCCCCTTCGAGAAACTGGGATAGAGATCCGCCATCAACTGCGTATTGGTTAAAAATTCGTGGGGCAACGGAATCTTCGCCGCCGGAACGCCTTTATCCAAGAGTTCATTAATGGGGTTTGCAATATGAATCTGATGTCCGGCCCAAGACAACGAACCCAGCCCAAACAGACCAGATAGGTGGTGGTTGAGCATCGATTCCACGTTCTGGAACCACTCCAACTTGGGAGCAGCCTTGTGGTAGTGGAACCAACCTGCGAACAACATCAAGCCAGCCATGACCAAACCGCCGATCGCGGTGCAGTAGAGCTGATAGGAGTTTGTAATACCTGCGCCACGCCACATCTGGAACAGACCAGACGTGATCTGAATTCCGTGGAAACCGCCACCCACATCGGCATTCAGGATTTCTTGACCGACGATCGGCCAGACAACCTGCGCACTGGGCTTAATACTGAGCGGATCCGCTAACCAGGCTTCATAGTTTGAAAATTTCGCGCCGTGGAAATACATTCCACTGAGCCAGACGAACACAACTGCCAGGTGGCCGAAGTGTGCGCTAAAGATTTTACGGGATACGTCTTCTAAGTCAGAAGTATGGCTATCGAAGTCGTGAGCGTTTGCATGAAGGTTCCAAATCCAAGTCGTGGTTTTTGGACCCTTGGCTAGGGTGCGATCGAAGTGACCCGGTTGTCCCCACTTTTCAGTGGAAGTAGCAACGGGATCCTTATCTACAACAATCCTTGCCTTCGCATTGCGCTCCGGTGGGCTGATTGTCATTGAGACTCTCCTCTCTAGAACGGAACGAGGACTCCCCAAACCGACCAAAATACAAGCTTGAAATTCAAGTCATATTTTCATCAGTCTGACAAAGGCGTAGTACTAGGGAAACCCCAGAGCCTTAAGTACAGTTGGGCAGGTTCTCACAAGGCTCATTATAGGTGCATCCCTGAAGCCTTTTGAGATGGCATTAACAATAATTCAAGATCCCCAAACCCCTTCACGGCTCAGACTTTGCCCCATCACAACAAGTCCCAAAGTCAAGAAAGTAACAACGAAGTTTACACTTTGCAACAACTATCCTCAGAAGCGTAACCAAATCCCCAAAACAACGGTCTTGGACTACAAATCATGTGAAAAAATGTTGCAAAGACTCGTCAGCGTTCACAGACTCCCCTACCCTAGGGCGCATTTTATCAAAATGCTGAATCTCAATCCCCACAAGGACTTGGCACAATTTGTGTAGCGCTTTGTAAAAGCCGCCCTTAACCCAGCGTTGCAAACTTGAGCAGATGCCAATAAACCCTCTACAGTATTAAGAGACAAAGACAAGAATTCACCTTATTGATTACTAGGAGCGCGATCCCCGTGGTTGGACAGCGTCGGGCAGAACCGTGGAAATTGATGCAAAAACCGTTAGCCCTCGGGCTAGCGCTACAGATGCTATTGGGACAAGGAAGCGCGATCGCCGCTCCTCAACTCGGCCAGCTCAGCGAAACCGCCTCACCCAAAACATTTACAACCCTACGGCGCGTCCTCGATCAATACCAGCCCCAGATCAAAATTCTCAGCCCCAAAGTCGGAGAAGTTCTCACGGACAACAATGTCACGCTCTCCTTTGAGATCAAAGATCTGCCGATCTATAAGGACAAAACCCTCCAACTCGGTCCCCACCTCCACCTGCAACTCGACGATCGGCCCTACCAGAGCATTTACGACCCCACCGAGACCGTACAACTCCAGGATCTCGAACCCGGAACCCACACCCTCCGCCTCTTCGCCGCCAGCCCCTGGGATGAGTCCTTCAAAAACGACGGAGCCTTCGCGCAAGTCACCTTCCACATCTTCACCAAAACCAACGACAACCAACCCAACCCCAACCAGCCCCTCCTCACCTACAACCAGCCCCAAGGCACCTACGGCGCAGAACCCATCCTCCTCGACTTCTACCTGACCAACGCGCCCCTCCATCTGATCGCCCAAGAAAACGACAGCGACAGCATTCAAGACTGGAAAATCAAAGCCACCATCAACGGCCAAAGCTTCCTCCTCGATCGGTGGCAGCCCACCTACCTAAAAGGATTCAAGCCCGGAAAAAATTGGGTCCAACTGGAATTCATCGACCAAAACGGCAACCGCGTCGAAAA
>JAAFJU010000208.1 GCA_013298165.1 Synechococcales cyanobacterium bin31.maxbin.ball.101
CTAGCCGTCGTTGTCCTTGCTGGGAGTGATCCCCTGAATTCCGCACCCGCTGTGGGATCGCACAAATTTATCCATGGATTTGAAGCGAAGGTCTCGATCCAAACTACTATATGATTTTAGAAAATTATTTGGGATCCACTCTAATTCCCAATCCTCCCATCATTCACTATGGTTCTACGAGACAGGCTTAAGAAGCTTTATGCCAAAGTGCGGGTCTTGATCAACCGCCTGCGCCTAAAGCTAAAACCGAACCATGACTGGTCCCGGTTACAACTCGCCCATGCCCACGTTCAGCAGGAAGCATGGTCGTCTGCGATCGAACTCTCTCTACAAGTCCTGACCCGAGAACCGAAAAACGCCTCTGCCTACCATATCCTAGCGTCGGCCTATGCAGGGCAAGGAGAGTCTTCACGGGCCTTTGCGGCGATCTCGACGGCCATTCAACTGGACCCGACGGTGGCTTGGTTTTATCAGGATTTAGGGAAGCTCTATCTGGCGGAAGAGTCCTACGACAAGGCGATCGTAGAATTTCGCAAAGCGGTTGACCTAGATGGAAAAAACAGTTGGCTTCAGTTTAATTTAGGAGAGGCACTGGTTAAGCAGGGCAATTGGAAAGGGGCGATCGAGCCGCTTCATCGATCGGCGCAGCTTAATCCCGTGTTTCCTTGGTCCTACTTCTATTTGGCGGAAGCGCATCTCAATTTGGGGGATTTGGAAACGGCGATCGGGCATTACCGTAAGGCCATTTTAGTCGGGCCTGATATTGCCTATCTTCAAGAAGCCCTGGCCTATGCCAATCATTTAAAAGATCAGGACGATCGGATTCAAGCCTTTTGTCAGCAGGCACAATTGCAAGATGCGGAACCTAGGGGCGATCGGAAACCTCGCGTTCTCTTAATTACGCCCTATGCACCCTATCCTCCGAAATTGGGTGGGCATTCTCGGATGTTTTACGAGATGAAAGCCTTGCATAGCAAGACTGATTTGGTGGTGATGTCTCTGGGATTTAGTAAGCTGGATTTCCCATTAGAAACCGATTTAGCTCGATTTAGTCAGTTGGCGGTGGTGGTGGCTCCGGGCGATCATCCCATTTCTGCCGCAGATCAACCGAAGGCCATTCATCGCTATAGCAGTCAGCGAATGGAACAACTTTTGACGGTGCTGAATACGGCGAATTTTGATTGTGTGGTGATGGATTTTATCTACACGGCCCAGTACCGACGCTTCTTTCCCAATAGTTTCACCGTACTGAGTGAACATAATGTCGAGTCGCAATTGCTGCGGCGTCAGGCCGAGGTACTTCGATCGCAATTAGCATCCGCACTAGATTCAACCAAAAGCAAGGCTGAAACTGAGTCTGCCCGATCGCAACTAGAAACCCTGGAATTCGAAGCGGCAAAACTCGAAGCCTATGAAAATGAACTCTGGCCTCAGTTTTCAATGCGGACGGTGGTGAGTGATCTGGATGCGGCGATGATTGATGAGCGTGCGCCCGGTGGCAAAACCTTGGTGGTCAGCAATGGCATCAATACCCGAACCATTCAGCCCTTTGAGGACAATCCCATTCCAAGAATTTTGTTCATGGGGACCCTAAACTATTTCCCGAACATTGATGGTGTGACCTATTTGATTCAAAAAATCATGCCCGAAGTGTGGCATCACAATCCCACGATCGGCTGCTGGATTGCCGGGGCTGGAGCGGGTCCACAGCTTTACGACCTGACGCAGGGAGATCCTCGAATTAAGATCATCAGTGATCCTGAACGAATGGAGGATGTGGCTCAGGAATGTTGCTGTACGATCGTCTCATTACGCATTGGCGGCGGGACGCGGATTAAAATCTTGCATTCCATGGCGATGGGATTGCCTGTGATTTCGACGAGTCTGGGCTGTGAGGGCTTGGATATGGTCGATGGTCAACAGTTACTGATTCGAGATCAGCCTGAGACAATAGCGGAAGCCATTGTCGAAATGATTCGCAACCCTGAGTTACGTCAGCGGCTACGTCAGCAAGGCCGTACACTGGTGGAACAGCAGTATGATTGGGAAAGTATCTTTGATCGATCGGTGGATGACGTATTGACGACCTGGCAGACAGCCCACCCAAAGGTTTTGTAGAGGTTTTGTAAATGTATCAGCGCTCTGCTTTTCAACGTCAGTCTCGTCAGCGACAGGTGATTTACTACAGAGATCTGCTCTGGAGTCTAGTCGTGCGAGAACTGAAAGTCCTATACAAACGATCGGTCCTCGGGGTGGCTTGGACATTGCTTAATCCATTGCTACAGCTTTTAGTCTTTTCAATCATTTTTCAGCAGGTCTTAAAAGCGGGAGAAGGAATTGATAATTATATTTCCTATGCTTTTAGTGGCTTGTTGATTTGGGGATGGACGCAGAGTGCATTGTTTCAAGCGACAGGTCTTATTACAGGGAATCGTCCTTTGATTCGCCAACCGACTTTTCCAGTGCCGATCTTACCGATCGTCACCGTGACCACCGGATTGATTCATTTTTTACTCGCACTGCCTGCATTGGCCATCATTATGGCGATCGATCGCATTACTTTGAATTGGACAGTCTTACTGTTTCCGCTCTTGTTAGCGTTACAGTTCATTTTAACCTTAAGCTTTGCGTATCCCCTCGCGGCTTTAAACGTCACGTTCCGCGACACGCAGCATACCCTCGGGGTGATTCTCCAATTGTTGTTTTATCTATTACCGATCTTCTACACCGTCCAGGATAAAAACATTCCTGAATGGCTTCAGACCTTCTATGCCTGGAATCCATTGGTGATTTTGATTGAGGCATATCGCGCAATTTTGCTCAATGGTCAACTCCCACCGACTTCGGGGCTTTTGATTTTGGCAGGCATTGGCGCGGTCTTGCTGCCGATCGGCTATCGCATTTTTCAACGACAAAGCGAACGTTTTGTCGAGGAGGTTTAATTAATGAGTCAAAGCCCTCTCTCAAATTCGCAGCCTGCGATCGTCGTTGAAAATCTCGGCAAATGCTACACCCGAGCCAGCACCCAAAAGCCACGCACCTTCATGGAAGCGGCCCTCAAAGGCTTTCGCGATATGCGTCCTGAGGCGGAGTTTTGGGCACTTCAGGATGTCAGTTTTTCCGTAGCTCCCGGTCAAATGCTGGGTGTCCTAGGACATAATGGTGCGGGTAAATCGACGCTGCTACAGGTGGTGAGTGGCATTGTGCGGCCCGATCGGGGTGCTGTGCAGGTAGCAGGACGCATGGGGGCGTTGCTGGACATTGGAGCAGGGTTTCATCCGGATCTAACGGGACGTGAGAATGTGTTGATTAGTGCGGTGGTGGGCGGATTGACGCGGCGTGAGGCTTCTGCGCAGTTTGATTCGATCGTGGCGTTTTCGGAATTGGAATCATTTATTGATAATCCATTGCGAACCTACAGTACGGGGATGCAAATGCGATTAGGGTTTGCGGTGGCGATTCATACGGTGCCGGATGTTTTACTCGTAGATGAATTCCTTTCTGTGGGGGATCTCGCGTTTCAAAGTAAATGCCTCGATCGCATCATGCAATTGAAAAACAATGGCTGTGCGATCGTCTTGATTTCCCACAATGCCGATCAAGTGCGAACCCTCTGTGACCAGGCGCTCTGGCTTCAGCAAGGCAAAGCAAAAGCCTATGGTGATCCGGAGGTCATTGCCGATCGCTATGTCGGCAATATGGATCTCAAAGCTCAGGGTCAAGAGTTACATTCCTATTCCCAAGAAATTCGCATTGAAAATGTCTATGCAGCACAGGAGACGGAGCGACGATCGATCGACAGTGGCACGGCGGTTCGGTTTATCATTCGCTATCAATCCAAGCAGGTATTTTTAAATGTCATTTTTAGTTTAAATCTATGCGATGAAGAGGGACAGATTGTTTTTAATACCAATACTGCTACCCGTGAATTGATGATTCCGATTTGGGAAGGGGATGGAGAAGTGGCATTGGTGGTCGATCGGTTGGATCTGTCAGGCAAGCATTACTACATGAATGTGGGGATTTATTCACCGGATTGGAGCAAGACCTACGATTATCATTGGCAGCGCTATCCCTTTGAAATTCATTGGACTCCCGAAGAAAACAGCATTCTACATCCGCCTTGTCATTGGGAGATTTCTAAGGACGATCGGTGGTTGCCGTTGACGACGAAGCAAACAAACGAAATTTAATGCCTCGTGTCCATTCTGATTCCATCAATCGCATATTCGATCGATATCCCGACGCTCAACCCTGGGTGATTCGGATTGGCCATCGCGCCGTTGATCACTTTAGGCTATCGATTACAGGTTGATACCATTGAAGGTGGCAGCGTTAAGATTGAGGATGAGAATCTCTCAGTTTTCATTTTCGGTAATCTGATTCAGTATATTCAAAGGCTGGGTACGTAGTTGACGAAATGAAGTCGCCAGACAGCTAACAAGCCTGCCGAACCGAAACAAAGTCACGTTATCGGTGAGAGGCAAAGGTTATCTACGTCCGGTGAGCGGGAACGTTAGGCTAACTAAATTAGCATGATAAATACCATGAGAGATTTAAACGTTTTCGATCCCCGGTTCGGGTTACAAAAAATGATATTTGCGACTACGGTTTTGTTAAGTATCGGGCTTCTCATGGTTAACGCCATCAGTGGGCGTAGAGTCTTAGAATGTGATCACGCTGCAGGTAATGTCAAATGTCACCTCACTGATAAGCATCTGTTGACAGAGGCGAGAGTCACAGAGTTTAGTAGTGCAAAGTTGCAAAAAGCAGTCGTAATAAGTCAGGGAAAGTATCAGTCAAGGCATGGAGCTACATTAGTTACCACCCAAGGTAATTTTTGGATGAGTGCAATGGATACCGAGCAATTTAATGAAAAACATCGACTAGTTGATACAGTAAATACCTTTCTGGAAAATCCACAGTTGCCCACTCTGAAAGTAGAATCCCCCTACAGCACGCTGTTTTGGATTGGAACTGGAATATTTGCTGCACTGCTCGCTTTATTAAGTTTTGGAGTAACAATATCATGGCGGTTGCTTAACACCGCTTCATGCAGCGGACAGAAGTAATTCATTAGTTCATCGCAAAAGACATTTGCTGCTATACGATCGTTAGCTCTCCATCTGGTAGATAGAAACTTATGGTTTTAGGACCGATCGTCGCAGTAGGCTCAAGAAGCCAGGATGCGTTAAGATACAGGGACTGAAACGATCGGAGCCATGCTTATGCCATCGCCCTTTCCTGGAATGGATCCCTATTTAGAATCTCCCGTCCTTTGGTCCGAGATGCATAATCGGATGATTGTTGCGGTCGCAGATGATTTATCCCCTAAACTTCGTCCTCATTATCGAGTCGCGATCGAACAACGGATTTATCTGATTAGTCTAGTTGAATTAGAACTACCCGAAGAAGTTCGAGAAAGTTATTTAGAAGTGAGGGATATTTCTACGGGACGTGTCGTGACCGTTTTAGAGCTTCTATCTCCAAAAAACAAACGCAATGGAGAAGGCCGATCGGCTTACGAACGAAAGCGAAACCAAGTTTTGGCGAGTGTGACGCATTTTGTGGAGATTGATTTATTACGTCGAGGACAGGCATTTGAAGAACGAGGTGTAACAGGACCCTATTACGTGTTGACCGCACGGGGCGATCGTAGACCCAATGCCGATCTCTATTCGTTTGGGTTGCGTGACACCATGCCATCCTTTCCAATGCCGCTGGCTAACAGCGTAGTCGAGCCGATCGTTCAACTGCAAGATATTTTTAGTGGCGTTTACGATCGAGCGGGGTTTGATTTAGCGATCGATTATCGTCAACCCATCCCCAAACCTGCCCTATCAGCAGAAGACCAAACTTGGGCAAACGATTTACAGATAGGATAATGACATAACTATTAGGATGTACTGTGAGATTCTCAATTGTTGCAAAATTACAATTTGTGGGGATAACTAATTACGTCGAAGTAGTTGTCTATCCGTAGGAAGTCATGTCAGAGCAAGTTTCAGTGCTGGAAATTTTCGAGAACTTATTACGCGAAGCCCCTGGGTGCGAAACGTATGATATTCGCGTGACTGACTGGTTTGACGATGAAGTGCAGAATACTCCAGAGTCTCAGGCTTTATGGGATGATTTTGTTAGCGATTATCAGAAAATTATAGAAGAGGTTTCCAGAACTTGGGGGCAGCCCGAATTCAACGGGAATTATGAGGAATCAGGATTTCCGTCATGGCATCACTGGGTAGCTCATCTAGCGTATTGGCGAC
Organism: Synechococcales cyanobacterium bin31.maxbin.ball.101; assembly: GCA_013298165.1. Lineage (GTDB taxonomy): Bacteria > Cyanobacteriota > Cyanobacteriia > Leptolyngbyales > Leptolyngbyaceae > JAAFJU01. The sequence goes on from JAAFJU010000208.1 coordinate 6,267, forward strand.
GTGGTGAAGCGATGGCTTATATTGAATGTGATCAGCAAGGTTCGGAAGCCCCAATGGGATTATGTATTGGTGTAAAAGCTGGCGAAGAACTAGCAGAGGATTATTCGTGAGTGCAGAAGCTGAGATGATGTAATAGCGCTACCATAGAACAAGTCTAGTGAACATTTTGTATGGTAGGAGGTCAATTTTATGGCAGTCCGACAACCCCGATATAGCAAAGAAGAGTTTGCCCAGCGTGGTGATGCTCTATATGAATCAGAGATACGCGCTCAAGTCGAAGAAGGTAATCATGGGAAGATTGTGGCGATCGATATCGAAACCGGAGCCTTTGAACTAGCTGATGACACGATGCTAGCTGCCCGACAACTGTATGCACGAGTCCCCGACGCCCAGCCTTGGCTGGAGAGCGTACAGAATTTTGTGTAAGGGTTTGAACGTCAATATTTAAAGCGGTCTGGGAATAAGATTGCAAAGTGGGATGCTGCCGCTTTCCAATCTCGAATCGGTCGGTTCCAGCGTTGAGCAATG
>JAAFJU010000229.1 GCA_013298165.1 Synechococcales cyanobacterium bin31.maxbin.ball.101
CTTCTTGAAGAAAGAGCTGGTAGATCCGATCGGAGGTAGCAGAATCGTAGAGCATTACTTGACCTTGAATTTGGCGACGCTGACTTGGAGGTTTTCGGCGACGGCGAGGAGAGACTCGAAGGATTCGGCTACGCCTTCCGATCGTTCGGCGGTTTGGTTGGCGATCGTGGAGACTTGCTGCATCGATCGGTTCACCTTGCCAGACGCGGTGGTTTGAGCGGTGGCCGCATGGGAAATTTCGCGCACTAGTTGATTGATCTCGTGGCTCACTTCGCCAATTTGGGTCAGCTTTTGGCGCGAGGTTTCAACGAGTTGCGTTCCGAGGACGACCTGCTCCGTTCCAGCATCCATGGCGAGCACCACTTCATGGGTTTGCGCTTGGATTTCTTGGACCAGTTGCTCGATTTCAGCGGTAGCCGCCGTAGACTGCTGTGCCAGGTTTCGCACTTCCTCTGCAACGACGCCAAAACCGCGTCCTTCTTCGCCAGCTCTGGCCGCTTCGATCGCGGCATTCAAGGCCAGCAAATTCGTCTGCGCCGCAAATTCACTAATCAAACTCACGACTTTGGAAATGCGCTGAGAGGCTTCCCCGAGACGTTTCACCTTTTTAGAGGTCTCCGCAACGGTTTCACGAATCAGCGAAATGCCTTCCACCGTTTGATTCATGGCATTATCGCCATCTGCGATCGCCTCATTGGCCGTCTGAACGCCGCGCTCTGCCTTCTGGGCACGGGTGACGACGCCTTGAATGGACTGGACCATAGCTTGGACTTCGCGCATGGCATCGGCGATCGCGGTCTTCTGCTCCGAGGTTTCCTGGGACAGACTTTCGACCGCTCCAGCATTGTCTGAGGCCGTGGTGGCGACGGAGGTGGATGCCTCTTGGACTTGGGTGACGATTTGGCAGAGGGATTGAATGATGGCGTTGTAGGAATCGGCGATCGTACCCACCTCATCCGGTGTGACTCTGGCCCGAATGGTTAAATCACCTTGGCTGACAGGGTCCACTTCCATGAGCAATTCCATAGCGCGCTTTTGTATGAATTCCTTCCCGACACGCTGCTCTTCAGCTCTGGCATCGGCATCCGCGCGGGCTTCTTGGCGGGCGGTTTCGGCGTAGGTAAGCAAGTAGGATTGGTCAAGGGCAAAACCAAGCTGGATGGCGATTTGGCGGAAGAGTTCGATTTCTTCATCGTCCCATTGACGGGCCGATCGGCATTGCTGAGCAGCCAATAATCCAATCAATTCACCATTGCGAATAATCGGCGCAACAATATTCGCTTGGACCTGAATCCCTTGGAGAATAGCGCGATGGCAATCTGCGATTTTGTCCTGGGTGACATCATTCAGGAATGAGTAGCCCCCTTCTTGGAATTTTTCAATGCAGCTTGGCAGTAATGGATCGTCAATACGGCGATTGAGAATTCGCATGAATCCAGGAACCACTGATTCCGCAACAATAGACCCACTTTGGAAATCTGCATCAAAGCGATGAACCACCACCCGATCGACTTTCAAGAACGTCAGCGACTGCTCCGTTGCGCTTTGTAGAATGGTATTGAAATCCAAAGATTTTCTGAATTGGACAATGGTTTCAGTGAAGATCTTCCAGCGATCGCCACTGCGTTTTTGATCGCGAATCAATGTGGCTTGATCCAATGCGAAGCCAAGCTGTAACCCAAGCTGACGGAACATGTCCACCTCTTGCGTTTCCCAATTTCGCGGGCTGGCACATTGATGGGCGGCCAGCAGTCCTAGGAGATTGCCACCGCTGACGATCGGCACCACAAGATTTGCCTGGACTTGAATGCTTTGAAGGATTTCGCGGTGACAAGGCGCAATGTCTTCTTTGTTCACATCTGACAATTCAGAGAAGCCACCCCGACGGAATTTTTCTAGACATTCCAAGGACAATGGATCAGTGACGCGACGATTGAGGATTTGCATAAATCCAGGCACCACGGACTCAGCAACAATATTGCCACTCTTCCAATCCGCGTTGAACATATGAACCACGACCCGATCGACCTTCAAGAAGGTGAGCGCCTGCTCCACAGCGGTTTGTAATACCGTGGGAATTTCGGTGGATTTCCGCATTTGGACAATAGTGTCGGTGAAAAGCTTCCAGCGATCGGCGGCCTGCTGTTGACGGCGGAGCAATGCCGCTTGATCCAAGGCATAGCCAACCTGCATTCCCAATTGCCGCATGAGCAGAATGTCTTGATCGTCCCATTCTCTTGGACCACTGCATTGATGCGCACCCATGAGACCTATCAATTCACCTTCAGAGATCATCGGGACGACGAGATTGGCTTGAACTTGAATATTTTTTAGGATTTCACGGTGGCAAGGTGCAATCTCAACGGCATCAATATCATTAATCGTGGAGTAGCCACCATCTTTGAATTTGGCGATGCACTCCGGCAGCAATGGATCGTGAATTTTGCGATTCAAAATCCTCGCATATCCCGGCATGGCTGATTCAGCCACGATCGTCCCACTGGTGAACTCTTTATTAAAGAAGTACACAATGACCCGATCGACCCGCAATGCCGCCAATGTTTTCTCGGTGGCCGTTTGCATAATCGAGTTTTCATCTAGAGTGCGGCGCATGGTGGCGACGGCATCGCTGATGAGTTGCGATCGGGTGGCGTTTAAGGTTTGGCGTTCGAGCAATTCGGCTTGGTCCAAGGTAAAGCCAAGCTGCATGGTGAGCTGTCGGAAGAGTTCAATATCTTCTTCCTGCCAAGCCCGAGGCCCGGAGCAATGGTGAATGCATAGCAATCCGACGAGCTTGCCATGGATCAAGACAGGAGCAGTAATGCTGGCGCGGATTTGGAAGCCTTCGAGGAGTTCCTTATGGCAATCTGTTAGCCCTTCTGCGTAGATGTCATCCATCGATCGCACGCGCCCATCCCGGTAGCGTTCAATCAAGCCTTCGCGCATGGGATCGACGACTTCTTCACCGAGGGTGCGGCGATAGCCATTGGCCACGGATTCTGCAACGATCGTGCCACACCAATCATTTTTAAATTGGTAGATAATGACCCGATCGGTATTGAAAGCCTGACGCACTTCCTGCACGGCATTGTTCATGACATCATGCTTCGTCAAGGACTGACGCATTCGATTCAGAATGTGATTGAGTACGTCAGAACTTTGAGCACTGCGGATTTGTTTTTGGAAAATATAGGCTTGGTCTAGGGCAAATCCTAATTGGGCGGACACTTGGCGAACGAGTTCCACTTCGGCGCGATCCCATTCACGGGGGCCTTTGCATTCATGGGCACAGAGCAAGCCCACGAGTTTACCCTGTTTCAATACAGGTGCCGTGATGCTGGCTTTGATGCCTAAATCTTGCAGCAAGGTCTCATGGCATTCCGTCAGGTCTTCAGCGTGAATGTCGTTCATTGCACGAACTCGACCATTGCGATAGCGTTCGATAAAGCCTTCACGCATCGGATCTGTGACTTTTTCACCAAAGATCTTCTTGCAGCCTGGAACCGCAGATTCAGCCACGATCGTCCCACACCAATCCGTATCAAATTGATAGACGACGATGCGATCGGTCTTCAAGGATTGGCGCAAATCGTTAACCGTGGTGTTCAGCACTTCTCGCTCGGAAAGAGACTGACGCATATTGCTGGCAATCAGATTCAATGCTTCAGCCGATTCTGCAGCCTTGGTTTGGGCTTGAATGGAATCTTCAAGCTGACTGGCCATGCGGTTGATGTTGTTACCGAGTACCCCGAGTTCATCTCGGCCTCGGACTTTGAGACGAGTATTAAATTTGCCTTTTCCTAATTCTTCAACCGCTTCAGCCGCATCTTGCAACGGGCGGGTGGCAAAACTCGCTAGGGTGACAGCGATCGCACTGACCAACATGGCGGTCAGTAGGGTGCTGCTGGCAATCAATAGCTGTAGATTGCGCTGGGAGTCCATCATGCTGCGGACATTCCCTGCAAACACCACTTGCCAGTCCAGTTGTGGCAGATTTGAAACTTCGGGGGTTTTTGCTGTTCCGCTGAAGCGGTGATCTTGGGTGATTTTTAGCGTTCTGGCCAGACGATCGTTGGTCTCATCGTTTGCGTTAGTGAGAAAGACTTTGCCATTGCGATCGCTGATGCGATATTCGTCTCCGCTTTTACCCCAGGACTGCACCACTTCTTCGATCGCCTTGACGGGCATTTGGGTGCGGATGAGGGCGATCGGTTTGCCTGTGGTTGCGTCTTTAATAGGTGCAGTGAAATAGACAACACTTTCACCATCAGCACTTTTAACTGACTCAATCGTGGTTAATTCACTGATAGTCGGTTGATTGGTTTTCAGGGCTGTTTGGAAGTAGGGTTGATTGAAAGGATTAACACTTTCAGCACCTTCAGTTTGGAGAAGTACTTCACCTTCTAGACTAAAAACAGAGATGCTTTGGTAGATTTTTAGACTGCCTTTAAGTTGCTCTAATCCTGCTTGTTGTTCAGCCAGAGAAAGGGCTGGTTTTTTAGCTTTTAGGGTTTTGAGATGGGGAAGATTGGCCATCATTTCAATGTCGCTATAGCGCTCACTCATGAAATGATTGAGTTGATCGGCAACTTGATTTGCTTGGGATTGCTGCGTGAGTTGAATGTCTTGACGGGCAGCACGATTAGCGAGGAGGTAGGCTCCGCTTCCGACACCGATGACGGGTAAGGTTCCCAAAGCCAATGCCCAGAGGGTCGCTTTGGTTCTCAGACTCATGCCTCTTCGCTGATTTTTAGGTTGACTGAGGCGCATGGGAAGCCCCCAGGATTGTTTCCTTTCCTTGGGCGTTGCGGTCTTGCCAGGATTGATCAAGTCATCGGAAAAATCATTAAGGAGCATAGTCTTAAAGTGAAGTTAGGGTGAGGATTTGTAAACAGAAGGAATTAAGAACTATTTCCTAATTCCAAGTAGCTCGAAGCTGGTGGCGGAGCTGGCTAATTCGATCGACAAGATCGACGATCGGCGGACAGGTTATGGTTTGTTTGAGGGGGGCGATTGGATTAGTGGAGATGTGAGGGCTGGCGTCAGGCTTGGGTGGATCAGCGTGACTACAAAAGCGCGATCGTTTGCCCAGATTACCGACATCAGGAACCATGATGCCAATATGTTCAGCACTTTCACGAACGACGAAAACACTGTAGCGAGGACCCCAGAATTGTCGATCGCAGAGTGCGGTATCGCCCAATAATGAAGATCCATCTACGACCCAAAGAATTTCGCCACGCCAAGAATAAATTCCCATCATTGGGTTCTCAACTTGAGGAATTGGGGTAATTTGCGTTGGCGCAATGCTGATAATTTCAATCACTTGATGACTTGGGATCAAGACTTGCTGATCCATAGAAAGCATTAGACTGAGATAGAGATTTTCATCCTCTTCAAGCTGCGTTTCTGATAGCTGTTCATGCATCATAGAAATTGGATATAGAGTCGTAGATAGGGTTGAAAACAGGTATCGAGTTACGCACCTACCAAGAGCTTGACCGATCGCAGGAGTTCATCGGGATCAACGGGTTTGACAATGTAAGACGAAGCCCCTTGTTTCATGCCCCAAAA
>JAAFJU010000164.1 GCA_013298165.1 Synechococcales cyanobacterium bin31.maxbin.ball.101
TCGTTTAGCGAGTTTTCTCATGGTTTCTCCGGTGCTGTATCTAGCGATTACGAATCATGGCTTTGGGCACGCGACCCGAGCGGCTTCGATCGCAGCGGAAATTAAGCGACTAAATCCTGACATTACATTGATCTTAGCGACGACGGCTCCGCGATCGGTGTTGGATGCTTATTTTTCCGACAAGTGGATCCATCGGCAGCGGGCATTTGACTGTGGGGTGATTCAGTCGGACAGTGTGACGATGGACATTCCGGGGACCTTGGCGAAGTTGCAGGACATTCGCGAGAAGAGTGCAAAACTGATTGCGTCCGAGGCGGCTTGGCTTCAGCAGCTTCGGGTGGGTTTGGTGCTGGGGGATATTCCGCCGATGGCGGCACCGATCGCAAAAGCGGCTGGCGTGCCCTGCTGGATGATGGGAAATTTTGGTTGGGACTTTATCTATGAGCCTTGGGTGGCGGACTATCCGGAGTTCGCGGTGGAGATTGAATGGATCCGAGCTTGCTTTGGGCAGTGCGATCGGTTGTTTCGGATGCCCTTTAGTGAGCCGATGGGTTCGTTCCCGCATATTGAAGAGGTGGGGTTGACGGGTGTGAAACCGCGCAAGTCTGCGGAGGTGGTCCGATCGGCATTTAAACTCCAAGTGCCTCGTGAGAAAATTGTAATGTTGACCTTTGGGGGTTTGGGATTAAACCGAATTCCCTATGAAAATGTGAATCTGTTTCCGGATCATAAATTCATTTGTTTTGATTTGAATGCACCGGATTTACCAAATTTGATTCGCGTGGACGATCGGTTTTATCGTCCGATCGACTTTGCGCCGTTAATTGGTCGATTGATTTCTAAGCCTGGTTACAGCACGTTTTCAGAAGCTTGTCGCTATGATGTGCCGATCGTCAGTTTGACGCGCGAGGGCTTTTCGGAAGCACCGATTTTGATTCAAGGCATTCAAGATACGGTGCGTCATCAAGTGGTGGAGACGGAGACGTTCTTTACCGGGAAATGGGAGTTCTTACGGGAGCCGTTGCTTGAGCCATTGACGGAGATGCGATTGGCAAAGGATGGAACGGAGACGATCGCCCGTGCGGTCGTGGAGTATTTTCAAACTTAATTAAATACATGACGACCAAACCGTTCGATCGTTTTAACAAATGTCTGTTTCAGGAATTGCTCTCGCCGTTCGGTCAGGTGATTCCTAACTTGGCTGTATTGGGCGGGGAGCGACTGATCGATGTCTTCTTTGCTCCTCATCCTGGCGTGATATTGGATATCGATGAATTGGGTCAACTTGCCCTCATGGGACAGCAGCCCGCGTTGTTTGAACCCTTTCGTAGTGCGCTGACAGATGATGAGGTGCAGACTTGTCTGATGAAGTTGTACATGGTGTATGCCGATCTGGGTCGTGAGAATCCTACGATTCCTGTCACGGAACAGCCTTACCTTTGGATTGTGGCGGCAGAGGTGTCCGATCGGCTGCTGCTTGATTTCGGAGGACATCGTGATCCGGTATTAGGCGAGGGATTTTATCGATTAGTCAAGGGATTGAATGCAGCGATCGTGGCTGTCGATGAGCTACCCGTGACGCCAGAGACTATATGGTTACGCCTCTTGGGTAAGGGGCGAACGCAGGAAGATGCGATCGAAGACCTGTTATTACTTCCAGAAAGTGATTCAAAACGAATGACAGCGTTGAACCTGTTGGTGTCTTGGCGGATTAATATAGGAATATCAGAATTATTCGAGCGCGAGGAGGAGAGTATTCTCATGGCACTATCGCAGACGTATTTAGAGTGGGAACGGCAGACTGAACGACGTGGATTAGAAATTGGTCTTCAGCGGGGCATTGAGCAAGGTATTGAGCAAGGCATTGAGCGGCTGAATGCAGAACGCCGATCGTTCATTGTGAACTTGATGCAGTTACGCTATGGGACGATCGATGCTGAACTAGAAGCGATCGTTCCTAGATTAATGGCGATGGAAAATTCAGAATTTACGAGACTATTACTGGAATGTTCGCGCCTGGAGCTACTCCAATCCGTAGACTAAGGCATTGCCTCGAAAACGGGACTCGACAAAATGCGATACACTAGGAAACCGTTGCTGGTCGGGTCGATCGAACCCCAAAACCAGCAACCACTAAAATTGTTTCCCCCACAAATTTCCTATGAGCGCAGTCACTGACCTTAAAACGCGAATTCAACGGGCTTTAGCTGCTGCCTTCGGGGAAGACTTTGCGCAAACCGATCCCATGATCGCCGCCACCAACGATCCCAAATACGGCGACTACCAAGTCAACGTCGCCATGTCTCTCTCGAAAAAATTGGGCAAACCACCCCGTCAAATCGCCCAAGACCTGATGGATAACCTCGATCTCGGGGACACCTTCGAAGCCCCAGAAATTGCAGGTCCCGGCTTTATTAACTTGCGCTACACCGCTCAATATCTCGGTCAGCGACTCCAAACCATGAGCAAAGCCGATCGCAACCACGATCGGCTCGGCATTCCCAACGTTACCAACCCCAAAAAAGTCATCGTCGATTTTTCTAGCCCGAACATTGCGAAAGAAATGCATGTCGGCCATCTCCGATCGACCATCATTGGAGACTGTATTGCCCGAGTATTAGAATTTCAGGGCCATGATGTCCTGCGGCTGAACCATGTGGGGGATTGGGGGACGCAGTTTGGGATGTTGATTACCTATTTGAAAGAGGTGGCTCCGGAAGCATTGACGACCGCCAATGCGATCGACCTCGGGGATTTAGTTGCGTTTTATAAAAAAGCAAAGGCGCGGTTCGACGAGGATGAGGCGTTTCAACTCACTGCCCGCGAAGAGGTGGTGCGATTACAAAACGGAAACGAGGATACCTTGAAGGCTTGGCGATTGCTGTGTGAGCAGTCTCGGAAGGAGTTTCAGGTGATTTATGATTTGCTTGATATTCAGGTGAATGAACGCGGCGAGTCGTTTTACAATCCGTATTTAGCTGATGTGATTAAGGATTTAAAAACACTGGGACTCTCGGTGGAAGATCAAGGCGCACAATGTGTATTTCTTGATGGGTTTACAAACCGTGAAGGTCAACCGTTACCATTAATGGTTCAAAAATCAGACGGTGGATTTAACTATGCGACAACCGATTTGGCAGCGATTCGGTATCGCTTAAATGAAGACAAAGCGCAACGGGTGATTTACGTCACGGACTCTGGGCAAGCAAATCATTTTGAGCAAGTCTTTCAAGTGGCACGCAAGGCGAAGTGGATTCCTGAAACGGTTGAGATTACTCATGTTCCCTTTGGGTTAGTGCAAGGGGAAGATGGTAAAAAATTAAAGACTCGATCGGGTGACACGGTGCGATTGCGTGATTTACTCGATGAGTCGATCGAAAAGTTTGGTGCAATTCATGATGCAAGACTAGTGGCGGAAGAGCGATCGGAGACTGAAGAGTTTAAAAGCAATGTGGCGCGTATTGCAGGACTGGGGGCTGTGAAATATGCCGACCTCAGCCAAAACCGCACGAGTAGCTACATTTTCAGCTATGACAAGATGCTGGCGGACAAGGGTAATACGGCACCTTATATGCTTTACGTCTATGCGCGGGTGCAGAGTATTAGTCGTCGAGGCGAGATTGACTTTGCGACATTGGAGACACCTGTTCAATTGCAAGAGCCGTCAGAATTGGCACTGGCAAAGCATTTGTTGCAAATGGAAGCGGCGATCGGAGCGGTTGCTGATGAATTATTGCCCAATCGTCTATGTCAATATTTGTTTGAACTCAGTCAGAAGTTCAATACCTTTTATGATGCTTGTCCGGTGTTGAAAGCCGAGGATGAGGGATTGAGAAGTTCTCGATTGATGCTCTGTGATTTGACCGCTCGATGTGTCAAATTGGGGCTAAATTTGTTGGGGATTGAGGTATTGGAGCGGATGTAGGCACCGGGCTTCGACTCCGCTCAGCCCTCGATCTTGGTGAGCAGAGAAATCCCAATTCACGCTTAATCCTTTCTCCACTCAAGCTCTAACCAAAATTCGCGGGGTGAGCGGAGCCGAACCCCAACGCCTTATGACTGAACCCAAACCTCGCAAACCCACCAAAAAACAACGGGCGATCGAAACCCTCGAAACCCTGAAACGCCTCTATCCCGATGCAACCTGTTCCCTCGACTACGACGGACCGCTGCAACTGATGATCGCGACCATTCTCGCGGCCCAATGCACCGACGAACGGGTCAATAAAGTCACGCCTGCGCTGTTCGATCGGTACAAGAATGCGATCGACTTTGCCGAAAGCGACCTCCTAGAACTCGAAAGCTACGTCAAATCCACCGGGTTTTATCACAACAAAGCCAAAAACATCCGTGCCGCCTGTCAACGCATCGTCGAAGTCTACGGCGGCGAAGTCCCCCGCACCATGGAAGACCTGACTAGCCTCGCCGGAGTCGCCCGCAAAACCGCCAACGTCGTGGCATCCAATGCCTACGGACTCAACCTCGGCTTCACCGTCGATACCCACGTCACCCGCCTCGGCAACCGCCTCGGTTTCACCAAGCACCAGGACGCCGTGAAAATCGAACGGGACCTGATGAAACTCTTCCCGCAGCCCGAGTGGGAAAACACCTCGATTCACTTGATTTACCACGGTCGCCAAGTCTGTGATGCCCGCAAGCCGCTGTGCGAAATCTGTGAACTCGCCGAACTCTGTCCTTCAGCGGGCAAGGTGAATCGGACGAAGGAACTCGATCGCAAATCCAGCCCCGCCAAAACCGCCGCCCGCAAAGCCAAAGCCCGCGCTTCTCACAATAGATAAAGAACTCGATCGATCGAAACGCCCCTTACTGGGCTATAATTTTAAACGCTGTAAACTTTTAACTTAGGGCAACCAGGTCTCATGGCTAAGAAGGCAATGATCGAGCGTGAAGAGAAGCGCAAAAGAATCGTGGCAAAGTACGCCGTTCAGCGTGCAGAGCTTAAGGAAGCATTTAAAAAGGCAACCGATCTCGACGAGAAAATTGAAATCCACCGGAAGATTCAACAGCTTCCCCGCAGCAGCGCCCGTGTGCGTGTGAAGAACCGCTGCTGGGTCACAGGTCGCCCCCATGGCTTCTACCGTGATTTTGGCTTATCTCGGAACGTGCTCCGTGAAATGGCTCACCAAGGCTTGCTCCCCGGCGTTGTGAAATCTAGCTGGTAGTAGAGATCTATATCTATTAACTGACTTAAAACCAGGAGTTTGGGCGATTCTCTTCAGCCCGACCTCCTGATTTTTTATGGTTTGATGAGTTTCTACTGACCGCAGCAGCCGCTGATCCCCAAGCTTTCTAAGACCAATTCTCCGACGGCATTGGCCACTGCAAAATTCCCGAAGAAGCTTTGAGAGAAGTCATAGGCTTCCAGTTCTGTGACGAGGGCTAGGACCAGAGTAATCAAGTCGTTTTCACCTTCCATCCGCTGCCGCACGAAGATCTGAGCAGCTCGACGGGAAATTTCGCCATTCACATCTTCTGGAATAAACTGCTCATCAAGCCAGCGATGCAGGCGTTCCTGGAGCCATTGTCCCTCTTGTTCGGGATGGTCAGCTATGTTTAGGGTGATGGATGGAATGGGATCTGGGTAATTTAGGCTCAGGTCGGACATAGTGGTATTTTGTCTCCTTTCAAACCCTACGTTTTAAACCGTACGTCTCAAACTATACAATCAAGTTCCATGGAGGACTGCTGATAAATTACGAACCTTAAGATTTCTAGATGTTGCCGCTGTTTTTTATTGCGCTTTGACTGCTCTTTTATTGCTCTTTGATGACCTTGCTGCCATGCCTTCTCCCTTAACGCTAGATGTCCGATCGATCATCGAAAACTATGCCCAAGGGTATTTCCTGATGGAAAATGACCCCGACCTTGGCCTCAACTGGTACAGCAGCCGTGAACGCACGTTGATTCCCTTGGACGATCGGTTCCGGTTCCCCACGTCGCTGCGCCGATCGTTGAATCAAAATCGGTTTGAGGTGCGGATCAATACGGCCTTCGATGCGGTGGTGGAGGGCTGTGCCGATCGGCCTGAGACCTGGATTTCTGATGAGTTGAAGCAGATTTACGCCAACCTCCATGCGGCAGGGTGGGCACATAGTTTTGAGACTTGGCAGGGGGATGAGTTAGCGGGGGGGATTTTGGGCTTGGCGATTCGGGGGATGTTCATTGGGGAATCCATGTTTTTTAGGATTCCCGAGGGATCGAAGGTGGCGATGGTGAAACTCGTGGAGCATTTACGATCGCGGCAGTACATGCTGTTCGATGTGCAGATGATGAATCCCCATTTAGAACGATTTGGGGCCTACGTGGTGAAGAAAAAAGAGTATGACTGGTTGCTCAAGCAAGCGATCGGTCAGCCCTGTGATTTCATTACCCCCGAACCTTAGTGCCCCAAACCCTACTGACCCAAATAAGCTTCCAAAACCTTACTATCCTTTTGGACTTCTTCAGGATTTCCCACGGCTAGATTGCGTCCTTCAGCGAGGACCCAGACCCGATCGCACAGCCCCATAATCACATCCATATTGTGTTCAATAATCAAAAACGAAACGCCCTGTCGATTCCAATATTGAATATATTCACAAATTTGATTAATCAGCGTTGGATTCACCCCTGCCGCAGGTTCATCTAATAAAATTAATTCTGGCTTTGTCATCATGGCGCGGCCAATTTCTAAAAGTTTGCGCTGACCGCCAGACAGCCCACCCGCATAGTCATTCGCTTTTTGAATCAATCCGATCGAGTCCAGAATTTCCATAGCCCGATCGCGGGACTGCTTCTCTTCAATGGCAATCTGTTTTGACTTTAGCCACACATTCCAAAACTTCTCTCCAGATTGGTTTTGAGTACCTAAAAGAAGGTTTTCCAAAACTGACATGCGGGATAGGGCACGGGCAACTTGAAAGGTGCGGACCATGCCTTTGCGGGCAATGCGATGGGGCGGTAAACGATCGATTCGATCGCCCTTAAAATGCACTTCCCCGGCATCGGGTTCGATGAAATTAGATAGTAAATTAAAGAATGTTGTTTTCCCCGCACCATTGGGACCAATGAGTCCTGTGATGCTTCCGGTGGCGACTTCTAAATTGGCCCGATCGACCGCATGAATGCCCCCGAAGGTTTTGACTAATCCGTTTGCCGATAAGATTGCTGACATGGTTTTATTGAACTTTGATGGAGAAACTAAGAGGAAAGATTACCTAAGCTATGCTAGCAGGCTGCGAGTAGCACTTCTTCTACCTGAGATGGAAGCTCGATCGGATAAAAACGATTAGCTGCAAAGGCATAATCCTCACCACTTTCATCAATAATCCGAATGAATCCATTCGCATCTGCATCTGGATCGGGAATGACACGATATATTTTCCCAACTTCCAGAGAAGTAAGGTAGCCCTCATTATTGAGACAGACAACGAAGCTTTGTGAAGGATTTGTTTTCATAGTCAATCTAGGAAAAGTTTAATTTTGAACTCTTTTGACCCGATGCCATGTGCCTCATACCAATGAATCTCGGCTAACCTAATCATACCGTTTGGAAGACGGACCTGAGCAATCCCTTTTAGTTTTCTCCATCGACCCCGTCCATATATCCGTTGTAATCGAGTGCGGTCCCGAATGCCGCTTCCCACGGCGATCGTCTCAATCTCTGTGATATCGCTAACAATTTCAAAATCCATCTACTTGCCTAGCGTCAGTTCATCACGATTGCCCAGCAATCCCTGCGGTCGCCACACCATGAGTCCCATCAATAATAAACCAATGAAGACCATCCGAAACGCATCGATCTGAGCGCTAGGAATCATCGGCAACACCTTATCCAAGTCCCGTGTTAACGACGTATAAATCCAGAAAATCGCCGCACCGATCGCCACACCCGGATTACTCCCCGCCCCGCCCAACACCATCAAAATCCACACATTAAACGTCAAATCCGACTTGAAATTATAGGGATAAATGTTGCTCTGCTGCCAAGTATACAAAGCGCCGCCAATTCCCATAAAAAATCCGCCCAACATCAAGGACTGAAGTTTATAGGAAAAGACATTTTTCCCCAACGCCTTCGCCACTTCCTCATCCTCTCGAATCGCCTTCAGCACACGTCCCCAAGGCGATCGGACCAACCGCTCCAACAACACAAACGCCAACGCCGCTAGCAACAATGAACAAAACAACAGGCCATTACCCGCTTGATTATCTCTAAAATTCAACATCGCGATCGCACTCACCCCATAGGCCCGCAAACCAATCAACGCGCCAAACACGGACACCGCCGTAATCATGCTCTTCTTCTCACTCGCCGCACTCGCCAAGCGCCGTCTCGTCCATTGCCACAACTTCCACAGCGCCAACCCAAACACCCCAGTCAAAATCGCCGCCATCCCATACCGGGTCAACACATCAGGCCGAAAGCTCTCCAAAGGCAATGGAAAACCACTGATGCCCATCGCCCCCGATCGGCCACCCACAAAAGATTCATTATTGGCAATCAACCGCACCACCTCTGCTGCCCCAATGGTAACGATCGCCAGATAGTCCTCCCGCAATCGCAACGCCGAAAACCCTAACCCCAGCCCAAACACCGCCGCCGCCAATCCCCCGATCAACAGGGCCACAGGCAACGGCCAATTCATCAGGCTTAGAATCACCGTCCCATAGGCCCCCACCGCCACAAACCCCGCCACCCCAAAATTAATCAGCCCCGTGAAGCCCCACTGGAGATTTAGCCCTAGCCCGATCACGGCATAGATCGCAATGCTGGTGATCAGAAATGAGATGTAATTGAGAATTCCTGGATCTAGGGAGAAGAGGTAGTTGAAGAGAAACATCACAGGACCGCCTAAGCACAAAAAATATCACAACAAAAGATGAGGACGATCGAGGGATATCTGGGGGATATCTTATGATGGAAGGCGTAAGCCTCGCCCTGACTTTGGGCATTCTAGCTTGGAACTGCCCACTTCTCATCGCCCATTGAACTCAACCTATGCAAGCTCTGCGCGATCGTGCTCACAACCTCATCAATGCCCTCACCGA
>JAAFJU010000037.1 GCA_013298165.1 Synechococcales cyanobacterium bin31.maxbin.ball.101
AACCGCTCCTGACGTTGGAGCCTCAGGAGCGGTTTCTGTAAGTTTTGATTTCGAGCCGAAGTTAAGACTGAACAGACCTCATTAGCTGAGGTTGAGACCGCGAAATACTTTGAATAGAGCGATCGCGAACACGAAAGCGCCGCCTAAAAACACAACATACAAAATTGCAGAATCCATGGTACTGACTCCTTAAACGTTTATCTATCTAAAACTATACAGCCGATCGCAACCCTATAGCGCCGCACAACATGGCACAATTAGAAATCTTCTATTTTTCCATCGGCCCATGCAATCCGTCATCCCCGTCTCCATCCCCGAAAAGCCCTACAACATCGCGATCGCACCGGGGATCCTAGATGCGATCGGCACTTGGATGACGGACAAGCTGGACAGTCCGAAGCCTTTGGGCAAAAAAGCACTGCTCGTCTCTAACCCCACCATCTTTAAGCACTACGGCGATCGGGTCATGCAGTCGCTAACAGCGGCAGGCTTCAGCGTTGCAACGGTGATTTTGCAACCCGGCGAACGGTATAAAACGCCAGCCACCCTTCAGAAAATCTATGATGCGGCCTTGACCCATCGATTAGAGCGATCGAGTGTCATGGTGGCCCTCGGGGGCGGAGTGATTGGTGATATGACGGGGTTTGCGGCGGCGACCTGGCTGCGGGGGATCAACGTCGTGCAAGTGCCGACCAGTTTGTTAGCGATGGTGGATGCTTCGATCGGCGGCAAGACAGGGGTAAATCATCCCCAGGGTAAAAATTTAATCGGAGCCTTTCATCAGCCCAAGCTGGTCTTAATCGATCCACAGATACTCAAGACTTTGCCTGTGCGGGAACTGCGGGCTGGGATGGCGGAGGTGATTAAGTATGGTGTGATTTGGGATGCGGACTTGTTTTGCAAGTTGGAGGCGGCAAAACGGCTCGATCAGTTGCGCTATATCGGTGATGAATTATTACAGGATATTTTGTCAGCGTCCTGTGGGGCTAAGGCGATCGTGGTGGCGAAAGATGAAAAAGAGTCAGGTTTGCGAGAGATTTTAAATTATGGCCATACCTTAGGTCATG
Source organism: Synechococcales cyanobacterium bin31.maxbin.ball.101 (assembly GCA_013298165.1). Classification (GTDB taxonomy): domain Bacteria; phylum Cyanobacteriota; class Cyanobacteriia; order Leptolyngbyales; family Leptolyngbyaceae; genus JAAFJU01. The sequence continues at coordinate 1,068 of JAAFJU010000037.1, forward strand.
CGGTGGAAAGCATCACGCAGTACAAGGTTGTGAATCACGGTGAAGCCGTAGGCATCGGAATGGTGGGGGCAGGAGAATTGGCGGTAAACATGGGGCTATGGTCGAGGGAAGACTGCGATCGACAAAATGCCATTATTGAAAAATGTGGTTTACTGACGAAGTTACCGCCCGATTTGGATTTGGGACAGATCATTGCTTTGACCCAAAATGATAAAAAAGTGCAGTCTGGCAAAGTTCGATTTGTGCTGCCAGAGGCGATCGGTTCGGTCAAAATCAATGATGAAGTGACGCCAGAACTCATGCGATCGGTTTTGAAGAGGATGGAACCTTAAAATACGATCGTCGCCCGTCTAGAGCCGACGATCGGACGGTTAGACTTGGGCAACTTGGGTCACGTCTAGGTTGCCTGTTTGATGCGATCGTAGGTGATTAACGGTTTAACAGCTTCGCTCAACGATGTTAGTCAGGCTTCGCCTATTTATGTATCAAATTTGCCAGCCTGTTGCAGAATTATTAGACCGAATTACTTCGTCGAACCTCAGGATACTTCATTATCCGACCTCTTAACGCAAAAATAGCCGCAGCCATTCCAACAAATAACTCAATCACAACAAATATCAAGAGAAAGAAAAGATCGGCCATTAAAGTCAATAAAAACATACCTGCCATCCCGCCAACTGAAAAACCAGATAACGCAACAAGAACTAGCATAAAAGAGATATGGAGAATCGCCGCACGTCTTGCTAGTTTAAATTGAAACTTCGCGGCTGTTTCCGCATTTCGTCTAATAAAAGGATGCAGATTTTTCCAAATCTTCAAGACTGTAACAATAATAAAAGGACTGATAAATGGCAAACTCCAAAGAATCAATAGAGCAGCTACATTAATCACCAACATTAATGATCGATTAGTCACACCACAACCGGGGAAAGGCTTGAAGGCACAGTTCGGATTGATGCCACTGATTATATTAATAATTGAATAGATGCTTGGAGAAAGCAATAAGAGTGGAGCCGAAATAATGACACCAATATGAGGTACTGCTGCATAAACCCGAACAAGTGGAGAAGTAGAATCCTGCTGCTGACTATCCATAGACCAAATTCGCGCTGCCTTTTGGAATGAAGATTACTGGGTTTGTTACAACGATTGCAGCCTCTATTCCAAACAATATCAGAATTTACTCAAACGATCGCTACATTAATCATTTTCTAACTGAGGCTTCGCATCACTAGGGGTCCTGCGGACGTTGTGGGATCGGTGGGGGCATCGAGGGTGATGAGGAGCTGTGAGGGGTTTTGGGTGCAGGCGGCGCTGGGGGCCGTCCATTGTGCGGTCCCGCTGGCATCTTGACGAAATTCACCACAGTACATGGGCGCAGCAGTTGGTTTAGCAACGGCCCATAGGCGATAGATTTGATTGTTTGACAACTTGGGGAGGTCTTGGGCGACGAGTGTGACCGATCGATCGCCTGGTTTAGCAATAATGCGGGCTTTGGCAAGACGGCTGTTGGTTGGGTTGGGGGTTGCGCCTGTGAGGGTGTAGGTTTGCGTGTCTGGTTGGCTGAGAAGGGCGATCGTATTTTGATTGGCTTGTAGTTCGCGGCGTAAATTGGTTAGCTCCTGCTTTGTGGCATCGAGTTGTCGCTGAAGGGCGGCGGTTTGCTCTGATTGACGATTGATTTGAAGTTGGTTGAGTCCTAGCGTTGTCACCGCAACGGCGGCAATGCCTGTGCTGATGGCGGGGATCCATTGTTTCCAATTGCGGCGGCGGGCGGTGGCGATCGGGACTACATTAGACAGGACGGGGGACGGGGGACGGATGGATTGGGCCGCTGCGTTGAGGATTTTGGATTTGAGGTGGGCGGAGGGTTCGACGATCGGCATTCCATAGGGGAGCAGCGCTAAGGCTTCACCAAATGCGGCGATTTCCCCCCGTAGGCTGGGGGTTTCGGTGAGGGCTTGCTGGAGGCGATCGGCTTCCTCAGGACTCAAATCATTGAGGACGTAGCCTGCGACTAAATCAATGGGTTCAGGTTCGGGCGTCGGGCGAGTCATGGCGATGGTGGGAGGTAAACGATTTAAACAGAGGGATTAAACAAGGGAATTAAACGAGGGGGTTGAGCAGGGTTCGCAGCTTTTTGAGAGCCTGTCGAGCGCGAGATTTGACGGTGCCGATCGGAATGCCGTCTCGCGCTGCAATCTCTGATTGACTGAGTCCTTCGTAGTAGGCCGTTTCTAGAAGTTGTCGATCGCCAGGAGAGAGTTGTTGGAGAGCTTCGCGGACCAAACTAGACCGTTCTTCCAGCGTAACAAATTCTAGAGGGGGATTATAGTCTGATACGTCATCGGCGAAGGTTTGGATTCGTTGGAGTTTGGTTTGACGGGCGGCCTTGGATCGGACTCTATCGAGGGAGCGCGATCGGGTCAGGGTGATGAGAAAGCCGCTGAGGGAGCCGCGCTGGGGCTGATAGATTTCGCTACGTTGCCAAAGACGAAGGAAGGTTTCTTGCGTAACATCTTCGGCTTCTTCGACATTGTTTAAGATAGCGCTGGCGGTGCTGTAGACGAGTTTGCTGTAGCGATCGTACAGCAGGTCTAAGGCTCTGACTTGTTGGGCTTGGATCGCTAAGAAAATCTCAAGGTCTGATGATTGTTCATTAACGATCGGGGGCAAAGGCGGCGAATCCATAGATCTGAGTCAAATTAAATGAAAGCACGGATGAACCGCCCCCTATTCTAGCGGATCGATCGACTCTTTATGCGGAACCCCGATCGCCAGAAGAGACGATCGGGGTTTATTCTGTGGCAACTAAGGCAATACTTTGATGGTTACTGTACCACCTGCAAGTCCTTGAATATTTAATTCATAGCCTTCCAGTAATCCCATCCCAATCAGGGGTTCGGCTTCTGATTCATTGATTTCAACGGGTCTAATTTGACCGTCCCAGATGATGGAAGCCTCAAACACATTGAACATACACATGCTTCCATCGCCTAATTTCCCTTCTTCTTGCATAAACCAGATCAGTCCTAACTTTGCAATGAGTGCCGACGGCAATGTGAGAAAACCTGTGTAGCCAGTATCAATCACAGCTTTAATACCTTGTCGTTGGTTGTTTTCACCCAGAACTGCTAATTGAACAATCGCTTCTCGACGGGAATTTACATGGCCGATGATCATTCTGCAACACCTGGAACACGTAACCCGAAGCGATGGACAGCAAGATGTCCAATCCGAATACCAAAGATCTGCGCGTCAGGAACCCGTCCTAGCAACTTTTTGGCGGCAACCAGACTTTCATCTGCAACCTCAAAGGCTCCAGTCTCGATGTCGATGGCGACAATTTTACCCAGGTTTCCTTCCTCCACGATCGATCGAATATTCGACTCGTAGAGCGCATGACCTCGCTGGGCGAACTCTTCTTTGCTATATCGGGGTTGCCTAACTGTCATGGTTTAACCTCGCTACGACGCTTGAATGGTTCTAATTATAACCCCGCGATCGGTCTTCTCCAGTCCAGCAAGCATTCACTTTCTCTGGAGAAGACCAAGGGATTACTATAAACCAGGTGGGAGAAGGACCCGATCGATCACATGAATGACGCCATTGGTTGCATCAATATCAGCTTTCACAACACGGGAATTATTAACCGTAATGCCATGCTTGTTCACTTTTACGGCGACGGGACTGCCTGCGACGGTGGCCACTCGACCCGATCGTAAGTCCTTAGACATGACATCACCGGAGACGACGTGGTACGTCAAGACTTTCCGCAACAAGTCACGATTTTCGGGCTTAAGTAACTTCTCTAGCGTTCCTTTTGGCAATGCTGCAAAGGCTTTATTGGTGGGTGCAAACAGCGTGAATGGACCTTTACTAGACAAAGTATCAACTAAGCCTGCTGCTTTTACGGCGGTGACTAGGGTTGAGAAATTAGGATTGCTGACGGCAATGTCAACAATGGTTCCAGATTGAGTTGGCTTTGTGGCCATTAAATCGGGTGGGAGAAGGACCCGATCGATCACATGAACAACACCATTGTTTGCGCCAATGTCAGCTTTGACGACGTTGGCATTGTTGATCATGATGCCGCGATTTTGAACATTGACACTAACCGCACTGCCTGCAACAGTTGTGACTTTGCCTGATCGGAGATCCTTAGACATGACATCGCCAGAGACGACATGATACGTCAACACTTTCCGCAGCAAATCACGATTTTCGGGTTTCAGTAATGTCTCTAGCGTTCCCTTTGGCAATGCAGCAAAGGCTTCATTGGTGGGCGCAAATACTGTGAATGGGCCTTTGCTGGAAAGCGTTTCGGCGAGTCCTGCGGCTTTTACGGCGGTCACGAGGGTCGAGAAGGCAGGATTGCCTGCTGCAACGTCAACCACGGTCCCTGATTGAGCAGGTTTTGCGGCTAGGGCTAAGGTTTCGGCTTTCGAGGCGTTAGGGCAGTCCTTGGCTTGTGCGGCGAGACCGACGGTCATGGAGAGCATAGCGGCTAGGCCGATCGTGCGAGCTGTTTTGGATAAAGAAGTGAGTTTCATGGTGTTGAAAATTTCCGAAAAGATTAGTGGGTTTGGAGCATGGGTTGAAGAACAAAGCTTAAACTGGGTTCTTGATTAGTCTACGAAGCGAGATGACAACTGGATGACTCTTTTTTCGGACTTTCGGACTATTGATCGATTCTTCGTTGAGTTTAGGGTTCGACAAGCCAAACCCCTACGTACTCTGGAATCCGGATTTACTTGAAGAACGTCGCGCCTGTCTTGTCCGCGCGTAGCCGTTTATCAAGCTCTGGTCTCGCACCGACTTGGATCACGACATAACGCATTGAGTCAGGATTAAACAAAGCAGGACACATGCCCATTTGCTTCGCTCCAGCTCTGATCATGTCTCGTTCTCTCTGCTTTTGCTGAGGTGTCAGGACGGATGCCGTATAGGCACTAAATTCGCGTGTCATCTTAGTATTTTCTCTGATTTGTTCCGGCGAAAATATCAGATTCAGTTGCTGACCAAAAGTGGCATATTTCGCGTATTTTTGGTTCAGTTCGACCACTCGTCTGCGAGTCGTTTTTGGATCACGGTTGGCTGTAAAAGCGGCATTGTACATCTCTTTTTCAAGTTTGGCAGGAATCGCGATCGGCTTGCCGTTGATAGTTTTAGCGACATACCCGACAGGTGCATCGAGTGCCACAGAAAACGTGTTGCTCTTTGCCCAAATGTTTTGCTGCTTTTTCATGCGAACTGGGTCCGAACCAAATTTATCGATCGCCTCCTGTTGCCGCTTTCCTGGCTGGGCACTATACATAAAATCAGGATTTTCAAAATAAGCGTCTGTACAAACCGAACCTGGCTTTCCAGCGGGAATTGCTTTGGCTTGAACTGTCTGAACGATGCTTATTGCCTGAATTGCTGAAAGGATAGTCATTAAACCGATCGTGCGAACAGTTTTAGACAAAGAAGTTTGTTTCATGGCAGTAAAGATCTTGAACGGATTAGGTCAGTTATGAGAACGCTGTTTAAAAACGAATCAATGCGTCATTGCGATATGTCAAGCCCCCTAGCCCCCAATTCTGGGGGAACATGAGGTTTAGACTATAAGCCAGGTGGCAGAAGCACTTTGTCGATAACGTGGATAACGCCATTACTCGTGTCAACATCAGCTTTTACAACACTGGAACTATTAACGCTGACGCCATGACCATCTACTTTTACAGCGACTGAATTGCCTTCTAAGGTGGCTACTTTGCCCGATCGTAAGTCCTTCGCCATAAGATCACCAGACACAACGTGGTACGTCAACACCTTTTTCAGCAAATCACGATTTTCGGGCTTCAGTAATTTCTCCAGCGTTCCCTTAGGCAATGCCGCAAACGCTTCATTAGTCGGGGCAAACAACGTGAACGGACCTTTCCCAGACAGCGTCTCGACCAGTCCTGCGGCTTTTACAGCGGTCACTAAAGTCGAGAAATCAGGATTACCGATCGCAATGTCAACAATGGTCTTAGTTTGAGCGGGTTTTGCCGCCATGACCGTCGCTGCTGGGGATTTCACTAGCGCTAAGTCTGGTGGAAGGAGGACCCGATCGATCACATGAATAACACCGTTGTTAGCATCGATATCCGGTTTTACAACACTGGCATCATTGACGCTGACCTTTTGATTCTTCACTTCTACGGCGACGGTGGTGCCTGCAACGGTGGGCACTTTGCCCGATCGCAAATCCTTCGCCATGAGATCACCGGAGACAACGTGGTACGTCAACACCTTACGAAGCGCATCCTTATTTTCAGGTTTTAGTAATGTCTCTAGCGTTCCCTTTGGCAATGCCGCAAAGGCTTCATTCGTGGGTGCAAACAGGGTGAACGGACCTTTACCAGAAAGCGTGTCAGCCAGTCCTGCGGCTTTTACAGCGGTGACTAAGGTTGAGAACGAAGGATTGTCGATCGCAATGTCAACAATGGTCCCTGATTGTGCAGGCTTCGCGCTCATAGAAGTCGTCTGCGTTTTGCTGCTCTCTGTCTTGTTGTCGGCTTTGTTGTCGCCTGTATTAGTGCAGGCGGTGGCGGTGACGCTGACCATTAGGGATAGCAGGGCCATTAGACCGATCGATCGGACGGATTTGGAAAACTGAGTTAATTTCATGGTGTTGAAAATCTTTAAAGGGTTAGTGGATTGAAGCGGGTTTGAAATAGAAGAACCAATGCTGGAAGAAGAATCATTACATTGGGTTCTTAATCAGTCTACGAAGCGAGATTGCGATTGGATGATTCTTTTTCTGGAAACCGGATTTACTTAAAGAGCGTCGTGCCTGTCTTGTCTTCGCGCAGCCGTTTATCTAGGTCTGGGCGTCTGCCTGTATCGATCGTCAAGGTTTGGTACATGTCAGGTCTGAAAATAGCACCCGGTGAACAGTAGCCATCTGAGACAGGGGCAGCCATGGCCCGATCGCGTTCTGCTTTGCGCTCTTCTGGGGTCATCACGGCAGCTAGATCCGCGAGATATTCATAGGTTTCCTTGACTCGTTCTTTCTGCTGTTCGGGTGACATGATTAATGTGATGTTCTGACCAAATGTGGCATATTGACCATATTTTCGGTTCAGTTCAGCCACTCGTTTGCGATTGTCGTTCGTCGGGGCGCGGTTCACTCCTTGATCGATCGCTCTTTTGATATTTGGGGGAATTGAGACTTCTTTACCATTCACTTTTTTAATCACATATCCCATCGGGGAATCGAGAGGTGCAGAAAATGTTGTAATCTCATTCATCATTTTCTCCACTTTTTTATATTGTTCTTGGTATTTTGGAGATAAGCCGAGAGACTTTTGCTGTTCTTGTGAAGGATTATACATGTAGCCAGGATCATCAAAATAAGCAGCGGTACAGACGGCTCCTACGTTTGGATTTGCTTGGGCTTGGGCTGCTTTTACCAGGCTCATTCCTTGGATTGTGGAAAGAATGGTGATTAGAGCGATCGTACGAACAGTTTTAGACAAAAAAGTAATTTGCATGGTCGTGGTTAGAAGGGTTAGAAGGAAAATTTTTAAGTGAAAGGATTTTGCTAAAAATAGGATCCTCCCATTTCATAGGTGTTGCCCACTTTAACGAAGGGACCGTCTTGTGTTCCGCAAATTTTATTGACCCGTTTGAAGGCATCTTGGTTCTTTTGATATTGCTTCTGTTGGGCTAGGTTCATGACTGCAAAAAGACGATTCTGCAATTTTTTGCTCTCTCGTTCGGATTCTTCAAAGAGTGCTTGATCAAAAACAAGCGTTGTCTCTGCAACAAATTTCCCATACTGAGCATATTTCGCATTTAATGCAGGGATTTGGGCAGGTGTAGCACTTCCTGCTTTAATGGATAGCTCTTGTTCAAATGGAGTTAGATTTCTACCCGTTTGTTTTATAAAGAAGCCTACGGGCGCGTTAGGTTTGATGATTCTTTTAGCCTTGGCGTTGAGACGAGGAACCACTTTAGCATCATATTCTTGAGTAATTTTATCGTAGGCTGCAAATTGGGTGGGCGTAAGGTTTACACCATCGAAGGCACCTTTAGTTTCGTTAGAGGCGATCGTGCAGGCATCCTGAGCTTGAGCTGAGGCGGGTTTCTGAAAACCTGTATTAATGATCGTGGCGATGAGAGCGATCGTGCTGATGGTTTTGATTGAAGACATGAGTTTCATAATAGTAAAAACCTTTGAAAGGATTGGGTTAGTGGAGCGTGGTTAACTGTGAATTATTTAGTGGTTCGTCGCCGATCGATTTCAGCATAAACTTTACTCTGAGCGGCATTCACCTTTAAGAGTGTGGGATCTTGGGCGATCGATTCGCTGAGTTTTCGATTTATAGAAATTAAACGTTCTACTTCTTGTTGCTCAGTTGGATTTAAGGTTCTGTTATCATATCTGCGCTGAATGATTTCGTCGTTTGTCTGCATCTTGCCGAGAGTTTGCTTAACTTGATTAGAAAAAGGCAGTCGCGCTTCAAGCTGAAGATTGGCATTCCTTGCGGTTGCATTATAAGCCTCGTCAGCCATTTGATTTGCCAGGGCATCACTCCCTCGATTAGCTTGCCATCGCTTCGTTTCGGCTTCGACGAAGTTTTGGGTTTGCAGCGTTGCAGCGAGTAGTTGATCGGATACACCATCGCGATCGACATCAATATCAAGATTAATAATATTGCTTTGATTGCTCGAATTGCTTCCTACTCCGCAGATTTTGTTGAGATTGGTTGTGGCTTTACCCGGAAGCTGAATAAAGCAGACAGATTGATCTTGAGCTTGGGCAGTTTTTACCAAGCCCAATTCTGCGATCGTTGAAAGAATTGTCACGAGTCCGATCGTGCGAACGGTTTTAGACAAAGAAGTAACTTGCATGGTCGTGGTTAGAAGGGTTAGGAGGAAAATTTTTAAGATGCAAGAACAAGGCTTCAGTTTGGTTCTTGATTAGCTTACGAAGTGAGATTGCGATCGGATGAGTCTTCGCTGATTTTTAGTACCTTCGTTATTTGCATTGATGGTGCAATGCTCTAACATTCGGTAGCTATATCAAGGATTCTAGCCAAAAGCCAGAGTGTGGGATAGTCCGCTGATGCACGGAAAACCATGACCCTGGTCATGGTCAGTGACTTAAATAAATGCAGTAAAGTAAGAATGACGAGAAGCTACTGCTGAACAACAGTTCATTCACTATGGTTGTCCTCCGATCGCTTCCCCAATTCTTTCGATCCACAGAATGGATCTTTCTCATTGCTCATTTAGGCATGATGCTGAGCGCATCGGGTCACAATTTGTGGGTCGCATTGAGTAGCTGTAGTATCCTATTTCTTATGAGCTGGATTTTCCCATTGCATCGTCCTCGCTGGCAACGCCTGAGCTACGTTATCCTCGGAACGACCACAGTGCTAGGAGCAGGCTTATGGGGTGTGAACTTAGGATTGTTTTTACAGGTCTATGCCGCTAAAAGCTACTTTCTACTAGGACGGCGCACCGCGATCGCATTAGCGGCACTCACCGCCATTCCCTGGACATTGAATGAATATATCAAAGAATCCCGCCAAGCCCAGATCATGCAGCCTGATTCGATCGGTCTGGATTCAAGCAATTCAATTCGGTTTGCCATATTTACATTAGCAATCTATGCCGCAGCGAGTTTCTTTACCCTGATGCTGAGTCACATGATCGTCATGCAACAGGAAAAAGATCGGAAAATTGAAGAACTCTCAGAACAAGTCGAATCCCTCGCCGCCAGCCTAGAGCGAACCCGCATTGCACGAGAAATTCACGACTCTCTAGGGCACACCTTAACTGATTTAGATACCCAATTAGCCGTGGCACAAACCCTACGATCGCACAACCCAACCCAAGCCTTTCAAGCCATTGACACCGCAAAACAACTCGCAAGGCAATGCATTGAAGATGTCAGCCAAACCCTAAGCCGAATGCGCGAATCAGACTTTGACCTCAATCAAGGCTTGATTACTCTCCTCGAACAATTGCGACAGTCTTCGACAATCACCATAGACTGGAAAGTCAATCTTCCGACGCTCCCCATCTATCAGAGCTATCAAATCTATTGCCTAGTCAAAGAATCCATCATGAACGTGCAAAAACATGCCAAAGCATCGCACATTCAATTTTCTGCCTACCCAACGGACCACGGCATTACGATCGATCTAATCGATAACGGAATTGGGTTCGATCGGCGGACTTGTACAGTCGGATTTGGGCTTCAGGGTATGATGGAGCGTGTTCAGCTTCTCGGCGGTCAGTTTGAGATCCAGACTGAAATCGATCAAGGCACTCAGATCCACATCACGCTCCCATTATGATTCGACTGCTGTTAGCAGATGACCAAGACATCTTCCGACAAGGACTCGCCACCATGCTGTCCATTGAGACAGACCTGGAAATCGCAGGACAGGCGGTCAATGGTCAAGAAGCGATCGAAGCCGCAAAACGATTACAGCCCCATGTCATTTTGATGGATGTGCAAATGCCGATTTGCAATGGCGTGCAGGCCACACAGACCATTCATGAATGCTATCCATGGATTCGGATTTTGGTCCTGACGACCTTTGATGATGATGAATACATTCTCCAGTCGCTACAAGCTGGAGCCTTAGGCTATCTGCTCAAACGAACGCCTGCGCCTGAAATTGCAGCGGCGATTCGGTCCGTGGCGCAGGGCTATAGTCAACTCGGTCCAACGATCGCAACAAAAGCCTTTTCTCAACTGAAACCCTCTTCCAGTGACAATGCGCCGAACGTTCTCAGTAAACGCGAAATTGAAGTGTTAAAACTAGTCGGTGAAGGCAAGAACAATACAGAGATTGCACGGCAACTCTATCTGAGCGAAGGCACCGTCAAAAATCACCTCACCCAAATCTTGAGCAAATTAGAAATGCGCGATCGGATTGCCGCCGCACTCTGGGCACAACGTCATCTGCTTTGACGCCTAAATCCCATACAATTCTCCGTACTTACAACGAATGTAATTCATCAACGGCTGTGTACTCAAGGATTTTCCAGTCACCCGATCAAGCGTTTCAGCCGCTGTATATTTACGTCCGTGACGATAGATATTGGTTTGCAACCAGTCATGCAAAACCGTAAAGTCGCCTATTGCAATGCGATCGGTAATCTCAGGATGGGCTGCGATCGCCGCATCAAAAAACTGGGCACTCATCAAATTCCCCAGCGTATAGCCCTGAAACATTCCACCAATCTGTCCGGTATACCAATGCACATCTTGCAAAACACCATTGCTATCACTGGTGGGCGTGACGCCCAAGTCACTGGAGTAACGATCGTTCCAAGCCGCAGGTAGATCTTTGACCATTAGCGTTCCTTCCAATAGATCAAGTTCCAGATCAAAACGAATCATCACATGAAGATTATACGTAATTTCATCTGCATCCGTACGGATAAGCGATCGGTTAACTTTATTAATCGCTCGATAAAACGTATCGAGCGGGATCGCACCCAGTTGGCTAGGAAAATGGGCTTGTAATTGAGGATAGAAATAATGCCAGAACGGGCGCGATCGACCGACCAGATTTTCCCACAGACGGGATTGGCTTTCATGGACACCCGACGACACACCACCTGCGAGGGGCGTACCTTCGAGTTCTGGAGCATTGCCCAATTCGTAAAAGGCATGTCCCATTTCATGAATCGTACTAAATAAGCCCTGCCTCAGATCGTTTTCATAAACACGGGTGGTAATTCGCACATCATCGATCGAGAATTTGGTCATAAAGGGGTGCAGCGTTTTATCTTGCCGCCCCCGTTCTGAGTCATATCCCATTTGCTTGAGAACGCTCTGGCAAAAGGCGAACTGTTCGGCTTCAGGATAGTGCTGTTGCAAGCAGGACTGATCCACAGGCGGTTGGTGGCTAATAGCGTCGATCAGCGGCACCAGTTGAGCACGAAGTTCAGCAAAGGTCGATCGAATCGACACCGCAGACATCCCATAATCCGATCCCTCAATATGAGGATCAGCAATATGTTGAGCCTCCGGGAAAAAACCAGAGTATTCTCGGCTCATCTCTAGCATTCGTTCCAGCATGGGCTGCACCAATGCAAAATTCTGTTCGGCGCGTGCAATGGCCCAAGCTTCATAACAGTCCGTCTGTAACCGGGAGAAGCGTACCTCAAACTCTGTTGGCACTTTAGATGCCCGATCGCAGTCACGACGGGTAAGGCGAATCAGACTCGCTTCATCTGAATCGTAGGGTAAATCGCGTTCATAAGAGACCAAATCATCAAGCAATTGCTCAATGGTGCCATCGGTAAACTTTTCGTGGGCAATTTGGTTTAGGGTAGCTAACTGTCGTCCTCTGGCCCCGCTCCCTTTAGATGGCATGTAGGTTTTTTGATCCCAGTGCAGCACGGACGTGGCCCCATAAATATCTTCAATTTCAGCTAGAAGGGATTTAAGCTTTAAAAATGTTGGGTGAGTCTGTTCAAGAGTCTGCATCATGAGTAAAAAATAATGGGAAACGATGATTTCGGATTCCAGGCTCATTCGAGACTTAAAATCATAGCACTGGTTCTCGATCGGACGACAATCGATTACTCCTGAGTAGAAGCGGGGAATGAATGGGCAAAGACGGCAGCCTGGGTCCGATCGCGCAGGTTCAGACGGCTGAGAATATTGGAGACATGGTTTTTAACTGTTTTTTCAGAAATACAGAGCATCTCTGCAATTTCACGATTACTAGAACCCATGGCAATCAAACTCAAAACCTCGCGTTCACGAGGCGTCAGGTCTTCGACGAGGCGATTGTCCTGCACGAGACCCGACTTGACGATCGGTGAAGTCGTGGCCTGTTTTGGAAATAGTTTTTGAAATAACCCTGGACCTAATTGGGTATAGCCCCGGTGGGCCGACCGAATGGCTTGAGCGAGTTCCTCAGAGGGGGTATCTTTCAGAAGATAACCAACCGTCCCCATTTGCATTAACTTTTCAATGTATTGTTCATCATCAAAGGTCGTCAGAATTAGCACTTTTACCGATGGAAACTGATCGCAAAGGATTTGGGTCGCGGTTAAGCCATCCATAATGGGCATTCGGATATCCATTAGGACTAGATCCGGTAAATATTGAGCAACTTGCTCGATCGCCTGTTGCCCATTTTCAGCTTCACCGACAATCTGTAAATCAGGCTGCGCTTCCAACAGCCGCCGTAATCCTTGTCGAATAATCGTTTGATCTTCCGCAATCAAGACCCGAATCATACCGAGACCTCTAACAAAGGAATATGAACAATGATACCGCAGCCAGATTGAACCTCGAAGTTCAGCGTTCCCGAAAGACTTTCAACTCGTTCCTTCATCCCCTGCAATCCAAATCCCGATCGCGTTTGCTGGGGATTAAATCCAATCCCATTATCGATAATTTTAAAGACAATCTGAGGGATTTCGTTCTCATGGGTTTTAAGGTGTAAATCGATCGTCACTTCAGTCGCTTGACTATGTTTTTGAATATTGGTCAGCGCTTCTTCTAAGATGCGGTAAAGAGCAACCTGATAACGTCCCGGAAAGGTCAGGTGTTGATCCAAATGAACCACGGGACGAATGCCTGTGACTTGAACAAACTGTTGAACTAAATCGTCGATCGCTTGGGAGAGCGATTTACCTTGCATTGGGTCCGATCGCAACATCCAGACGGCCTGCCTGAGTTCTCGGCGCGCTTCGCGGCCTAATCGTTGACTCTCATCTAGGAACGATCGGGCCTCGGCTGAACCGTCCGGGGACATCGTTGTATTTTCCAGCATGACGCTTTGGGCGGTCAGGAGATGACCCAAGGAATCATGAATTTCGCGGGCAATGCGGGTGCGCTCTTGAAGCGTGGCTTGGTCTTCGATTTGGAGGGAATATTGATAGAGCTGTTGATGGGCGATCGCGAGTTTTTTACGGCCTTGGTTCTCACTAATCAATGAATCAACCAGAAGCAAAAGAAAGATAATAATCAATCCAGACGATAACAAACTGTCCGCCATAAAAGTCCAGACTACATGCTGCACATATGGAATAAACTGCTTGATTTGAGTGACTTGATCCGCAGAAAGATTCAAAGTCCACTGTATTCCACCATCCTCCTTTGCAACCAATCCAGGAATCATACTGAGATTCAAATCTTTAATTGAATAAGCATTTAAATTCCAAGTCACCAATAGAAATAGCATAATGGCCAATTGTATAACGGAATAACTCAGCCAAACCAGCCCCGCAATCAGCCATATTCCACGTTTTTTAAAGAGTAAACAGCCTCGGATCAGCAGAATAATCAATAAGGGTAATAAAATATCCATTCCAACTTGGCCCTGGGGCTGTCCCAGTCCCTGGATATATACCATTGCCCCGATCAGAAAAAAGGCAAAACTCATATACCAGAATTTACTGCGACGATCGATCGGCAATCTCAGCCCCAATAGCCCAAAGACAATTAGTAATCCTAATAGTCCAATGATTTGTCCGGGATGCAGGAATGAACTTTTGAGCCAGTCAGGCATAGGTTGCCACCAACTCCAAATACTGACAAACTGCGAACTCAGCAACTTAAATACGGACAGTCCCAATAACATCCACTCTAATTTCAAGAGTAAGGGCAAGGGATGAGGCTTGAAGGATAAGGCAAAGGCAGGGACTTTCATAGAGAGATGACTTGGATCAACACTATAGTTCTAGCGAAAAAGCAATGCTACGACCTGAGGCTAATTGACTATTTTAGCTCGGGATTTCGGGATGGATAGGTCTTGAGACCCATAGTCAAAATTAGGGCAGACGACTCATTTCAGGATTGGATCTGAATTATAGATTAGGGATATGTCAAATCAATCTCTTTCCTAATCTCTTGAGGGTACCATTATGAAACGTCGTTGGACCTATGCGCTGATTGCAGCTACAGGCTTATTCGTTGGACTGGTCGTCCGATCGTGTGAAATGCCAAAAGATATCCAAGTTCAAAAACCTCACAGCTATCGCTTTGTGTCAGGCCAGGAAAATGCTCAAAATCGTCTCCTAGAAGTGACGATCGATGGGGTGATTCTCAATTCAGAGTTACAGGGTTTAGAGGCCACGATGGGCGGTGTGACAAACGGCTATGCCATCCAAAAACAATTAGAGCAGGCCAGTAAAGATGACAAGATCAAAGGCATTTTTCTGAAGATTCGAAGTCCTGGCGGGACGATCGTGGGGTCTGATGTCATTTATAACGCGGTGAAGACCTACCGGGAAAAGACCAAGAAGCCTGTGGTGGCCTACATTGACGGGTTCTCCGCCTCGGGTGGTGTCATGTCAATGGTGGCGGCTGATAAAATCTATGCCGCTCCTGGAAGTATGGTCGGAAGTATTGGGGTGGTGATGGGCGCATTCTATTACTACGATGATCCGACTGCGATCAATGAGGGGATATTTGGAGGTGGCATTGTCACACGTAATGGCATCAAACAAACGATCGTCAGTGCAGGACGCAGTAAAGATCTGGGCAATCCCTTCCGTAAACCAACGGGGGAGGAACTGCGGGTCATCCGTGAGGGAACCAATCGAGAGTACGATAGCTTTGTAAAATTAGTGGCGCAGGCGCGGGGCATTGAAGAGCGCACGATCAAAGACAAAATGGGTGCATTGATTTTCGATAATGCCGCCGCACAAGGCTTTAAGTTAATTGATGAGACCAAGAGCCAAACACAGGCGATCGCCGCCTTAGCCAAACAGGCCAATGTCGGGGAGAATTATCAATTGATTAAAATCCAAGCCGAACCCAACTTTTTAGGTAGCTTATTGGGTGCCACATCTGCTCATACGCCAGCCGCTTATACCACATCAAATCAAGCCCTGCTACAGAAGGAACTCTGCGGCATCGTCGAAAGTCGTACACCGATGGTTTATCACGGCAACGTCAACGGATTATGTTCTAAGAAATAATCGACCTTTATGATCCACACCAAATAGAGGCAGTCAAGGCAAACAAAATGACCTGTATTGCCTTTATTTATTCCAACATTATTGTGGCTTTAAAATCTGTTGTAGAAGGAGACAATTTTACGCTAACTTAGAGTCAGTCCATTGGTGAAAATTGCAATCATGTCGATCGGCCTCAACGCCAGCGAATTAGCACTCAACGACTTGCACGATCGATTTGCCCTCAAGCGCATCACCGAACCTGCATTCTTTTCCGAATGGTGTACCGATTTACCCGATCTGAGCGAAGTAGAACAGATCATGCTCGATCGCGTCCAACAAAACTTCCTCGACCAACTCGCGGCTCGATCTATTATTGAAGAAACCGTCAAAATGGTCATCGTTTCGCCATTACTGGATTTAGCGGGCTTTTATCGTGCCCCTTACGGCATTGAATCCGAGGTTCCTATTCAAGTCGCCATTCCCAGCGAAGAGGGCATTCTCCAAGGACGAATTGACACCTTAATTGTCCAGCACAAGCTTTGGATCTTAGCCGTAGAATCAAAACGTACCCAACTCTCCATCCATGTCGCCCTGCCCCAAGCGATCGCCTACCTCCTCGCCACTCCAGCAGATCAATCCACCGTCTTTGGACTCGTCACCAATGGCAGTGAATTCATTTTTATCAAATTCGATCGCACCACAGGATTGCACTACGATTTATCCAATGTCTTTTCTCTTCTAAATCGAGGCAATGATCTCTACCTCGTCGCCCAGATCTTAAAGCAGTTGGGATAATAACCGTTCCCAAAATGCGCGATTGTTCACTTCTCCCACCAGCAAAGCATCAAACATCACGAACGATCGCTGACGATACAAAAACCATGGCGATCGGCTAAAATCTAAAAGATAGCCAATTGACTGTAAACCTTGCGAGGTGGATCGTATGAAAACCCAGCAACGCCGTTATAGCAAAGATGAGCTTGCCCAGCGTGGGCAGGAAATTTACGTCTCACAGATTCAGCCGATCGTGGCATCAGACCAGGACGGGAAGATTCTTGCGATCGATGTAGATAGTGGTGCCTTTGAAATTGATGACGATACATTAGTGGCATCCGATCGACTATTAGAACGATATCCCGATGCCCAGACTTGGTTTCTGCGAATCGGACATCGCGGCGTTCATCAATTAGGTTGGCATCGAAAGGCTGGGTAGAAATGATTACTGGGATTGTAAATTCTAAAGGCGAATCCATTCTTCGATTAGTTGTCGGTGATCATGAGACCAAACGGATCGTTGTGGATTCAGTCATAGACACTGGATATACGGGATTTCTAACCTTGCCGCCTGCAACCATTGCAACCTTGGATTTGAAATGGAGAGGCAGCGAAGACGTGGTTTTAGGTGATGGTGGGACTCAACGATTTGATGTGTATTCAGCACGCATTATATGGGACGGAAAATTTCGGACCATTAAAGTAAATGAAGCCGATACCGATTCGTTAGTTGGCTTGGGGCTGCTCTATGGCTATCAGATGTGTATTCACATTACAGATGGTGGAAGTGTTGAGATTCGATCGCTTCAAGATGATACTACGGGGATCTAGTGAGAGGGCATTATTATACCTAATGATCATCAATATTCAACTTATTGATGATCATCGCTACTATCCAGAAAAGACCGAAGCATAGAGAAATTGCAAGGATTTCAGGTGTTCCCAACAGCATTAAAATACTAACTATAGACAAGAATCCAAATGCCAGCATAGCTGAGTTGAGTACGGGAGCAAGCTCTCCTACATGCCTGCCCGATTCGAGGATCAGGTCACGGAGAACGGGTATGAAGCGTATTGAAAATGCCAGTATAAACAATGCACTTGTCCCAAGAGGTGAGTACCGACCGACTTGGTACGAATGCACTTGTGTCCATTCAAGTTGTCTATCCAAGAAAAACAGAAAACCTACTGGAATTATCATCGCAATAATTACTGGCAAACGAACCAGCAGCCCTTCTCGTTCTGGAACATCTTCCAATGCAGCAGAGGGAATAAAGCCACAATTCCTAATCTGCATCACAGTCTCATCAGCGTTAATAGAAGGTGAAAAGCGAATTGAAGGATACTCAATTAGCGTATGCTTAATAAGAATCTCATTTGAACGTATTAACTCTATGTCAGCAACTTGGGCACGTTCAAGCTGATACTTGCAGAACAAAGAACGTAAGGTAATTTGGTTTTGCGTGACAGTTAGAGTGACTGGATAGGTGGTAATGCCACCTGCAGACAGGCTTCCCTTAAAGGTTGCCACTGAATTTGGTTGTTGTTGCATTGGAATACGCTTCTTCAAATTGCTAACGCCATTAGCTAATTTTCCCAAATTGAGCTACTTCTACAACAATATCCATATAGATATCTCCACTCAGAGCTAGAGGCATAACACTCGATATATAGACTTCCCCCGATCGATTCCGCATCTCCCCTCATATTCAACAATTCATTGTGCATTGCACTGACATCGCGACAATGCAGCGACCAAAGCTTCCGCTGTAACAGGTTTGGGAACGTAGTCGTTCATCCCGGCTAATTCACATTCTAAACGCACCTCGGACAACACATTGCCCGTCATCCCGACAATGCGCGGACGCCGACCGATCGGCAACCTTCGACAGAGTTCACGAGTTGCCGTAAGACCATCCATCACAGGCATTTGTAAATCCATAAACACCACGTCATAGTTCTGCCGATCGAAAGCAATCAACACTTCCTCACCATTCGCCGCACAGTCCGCTTGATAGCCCAAATGTTCAAGCAACATGCCAATCACCAATTGATTGGTTTGATTATCTTCGGCGACCAGAATCGATAATGGTTTTTGGGTACCGAGATCGTGGGGAAGCTGAGGGGCGATCGGGTTCTCAGCCGTTGGGACCTCCGCGATTTGTGCGGGCAGCAGCAACCGAAACACTGAACCCTGACCCAGCACACTCTCCACCTCAATGCGTCCGCCCATTAACTCCACCAGTCGCTTGCAAATCGATAGACCTAGCCCCGTCCCGCCACTAATCCGCGTGGTGGAAATATCGGCTTGGGTGAATGGCTGAAACAAACTCGAAATCACATCCTCCGCAATGCCAATGCCCGTATCCGAAATATCAAACTGGAGTTCACAAGCGTCGGTAGGGGAATCAGGCATCGATCGCGAGAACACCTCCAGCTTGACCTCACCGCCACTGGGCGTAAATTTCACCGCATTAGACAGCAGATTCACCAATACCTGCCGCAACCGTCCGACATCCCCAAAGATGCCTTCGATCGTCCCCGATCGGATGCCATACTCTAATTTCACTCCTTTCTCCTTCGCCGTTGCAGATAGCAATGCCAACGCCGATTCAATGCAATTTTTCAAACTAAAGGCTTGCAGTTCCAGTTCAATTTTCCCAGCTTCAATTTTTGAGAAATCTAGAATGTCATTAATCACCGTCAACAGATGTTCACCGCCATTGCGAATGACTTCGGCGCAGAGTTTTTGTTCGTCATTTAGCGGCGTATCGAGCAGCACGCTGGTCATGCCAATGATCGCATTCATCGGCGTGCGGATTTCGTGGCTCATGCTGGCGAGAAAAGACGTTTTGGCACGGGAGGCGGCGTAGGCTTCCTCGACCCACTTCTGGCGGGTTCGGGAGAGTTCGACGTGGGTTTTGACCCGAGCGAGGAGTTCGCGGGCGGTGAAGGGTTTGGAGAGGTAATCGTCCGCTCCAGCATCGAGTCCGACGATCGCCGATTCCGGTCCCGATCGGGCGGATAGCAATAGGATCGGAATATTTCGCGTCTTCACATCACCGCGCAACGCTTGAATCAACCCAAAGCCATCCAATTTCGGCATCATCACATCACTGATGACTAACTGCGGCAATTCTCGTCGAACGGCGGCTAAAGCGGCTTCTCCATCGGCAACAGATTCCACGTTGTAATCTTCCGATAGCATTTGCGCCACATATTCCCGCAGATCCGCATTGTCATCCGCCCAAACGATGCGAGGTTTGATCGCGTTCGTGCCTTCACTCGCGACTTCACTTGTGATGATAGATGTTGCTTCAGATGTCGCTTCAGTGGACAATTGCGCATCCCAACGACTGGCTTCTTCGACAAAGGCTGACCCTCGAATTGCTGTCGATACGATCGATCGGGCGGCCCCAATTTGCTCGGGTGCCAGATGCGCGGTGCCTGTGCGCACGGAGACTCGGAAAGTACTGCCTTGCCCCTCAAGGCTTTCGACTCGAACTTCCCCGCCATGGAGCAAACTCAGTTCTTTAATCAACGCCAATCCAATTCCCGTTCCTTCATGCGATCGAGACTTTGCCCCTTTGACGCGATGGAACCGATCGAATAACACAGGTAATTCTGCCGCAGGAATCCCGATTCCCGTATCCGTAACAACCAGTTCAACCATGCTATCTAGCCATTCCAACCGAACGGTAATACTGCCTTCAAACGTATGTTTAAGCGCATTGGATAATAGATTCAGAACAATCTTTTCCCACATTTCCCGATCGACATAAACCGCTTCTGGCAAGGGTTCAAGCGCCAAAACAAATTGAAGTTCCGCCTTCTCCATCGCACTTTCAAAACTACTCGCTAATTCCGCCGTAAAACTTGCCAAATCCACAGGTTCAAACGACGCCTGAATGCGTCCGGCTTCAATTCGGGAAAAATCGAGCAAGGTATTGACCAGTTTCAGCAGCCGCAAACTGTTGCGATGGACCGTGGTCAGGCGATCGTATCTCACAGCAGGCAACCGTTCAGCTTCTGCCAACTCATCTTCGATCGGTCCCAAAATCAACGTGAGGGGCGTGCGAAATTCGTGACTGACATTTGAAAAGAAGGCGGTTTTAGCGCGATCGATTTCGGCGAGGGCATCGGCGCGTTTGCGGGCGGCGTCATAGGCGATCGCATTCGCCATCACCGTCGTCACCCCCGATGCCAACAGTTCAAAAAATGATGCATAGGCTTCCGTCATCGGCAATCGCACACTCGCACCCGCCACCATCAACGCCGCTGGACGTTCGGCTCCCGGTGGTGACAATGGTAAAACCAACGCTGTTTGCAACGGTTCAGGATAGGGTTCACACATCAATGTGCCAAAGCGATCGGACAGATTTTCGATCACTAACGTTTCACTGGTTGCCACAACACGCGCAAAGTTCCAGCCCGACGCATCGATCGCAACCTCCACCGGACTCGCCGCTGTGCCCGCCTGCAACCCGGTGGCCGCAACTAATTTCGCCGTTTCACCGGATTCATCCAACAGGTAGATCATCACAAACGGTAAATCGAGATTCGACGAAGCTAACGTCTCAACCGCGAGGGTAAACGCCTCTTCGAGCGATCGTCCCTTCGCCGCTCCCACCGACAGATCGCGCAGGGTTCGAGTCCGCCGTTCACCAATCATCTTACTGGTGGTTTCGATCACGGGATGGAATAGTCCAGCGACTTTCCCGGTCTCATCGCGAATGGGACTAAAGGAAAAGGTAAAAAAGGTTTCTTCCAAATAGCCCAGGCGATCGAGAAACATTCGCTGATCTTCCAAAAACGCCGTCTTACCCGACAACGCACTATAATACGCCTCTCCAATCACCGGAAACGCCGACGCCCAACACTCCGTGAAATCCTGACCCATGGACTCAGGATGCTTATCCCCACAAATAATCCGATAGGTATCGTTATAAATTTGGGTATGCTGTTCACCCCACACCAAGTCCAGCGGAAAACTAGAGTTCAACACCAAACTCACCGACGTTCGCAAACTCGCGGGCCAAGTTTCCAGCGGACCAAGGGGCGATCGGGACCAGTCCTGTGCCCTGAGAAATTTCCCCATTTCCCCACCCCCCACCAACCACGAACTGTCGGGTTCGGTAAGGTCCGCAACAGGTCCTAACAGAGCTTGCAGTTCCGCAACCACAGCATCCAATCCCCGATCGGACCCAATGACCGCCGCAACGCCCGTTTCCAAAAAATGTGAATACAAGTCCGCATCCGACTGCTCGACTAAAAAAGCAACGGGAATATCAGCGGCTGAGAGTTTCCGCAATGCAACGATGACTTGGCAACCCAAGATTTCGCCATCGACGACAATCAAATCCGGACGATCGATCGCGATCGTTTTGCCCATTGTGCCTAGGTCACTCAAGCCGATCGTCCCAATATCTGCTTGGTTCAACCGATCGGTGAGGGCTTTGAGTTGGAAGGAATCCGATGCGATGATGAGTATCTTCATACAGACTCCGAAAGACGACGCTTCGCCAAAAAATCAGATTTACCTTTTATTGATTCTAGATCACTTCAAACCATTTCGTTTCGCCACGACGACAACCCAGGATTGATCCTGTTTGGGTAATCCCGGTGGACGGTAATAGTGATCGACGATCGTAAACCCCGCCGCTTCCACATAGGGAACGATCGTCTCATACTCCCAAAACGACGTATACCGTTCCCCCATCGCACGGGGCGCAAAGCCTTCCCCACTGCCCCTTGCCAACGACATCACGATCGCCCCACCCACCACCAAACACTCATACAAATTCCGCAAAACCTGCTCCATATGAGCTTCCGGCACATGCAACAGCGACGCATTGGCAAACACGCCATCAAAATATTGCTTCGGCAAATCCAAATTCAAAAAGTTTTGCTGCCACACCTCGCAGCCCGTAATTTGTTTCGCCATGTCCACGAAGGCAGGCGTCGCATCTAAGCCGATCGCCTCCTGACCCAACGTCTTAAACGCCATCAAATCCCGCCCCGGCCCACAGCCAAAATCCAAAATTCGACCTGGGTTTTGAGGCATTGCAGCCAGCAACGCATTGCGGTTTTGAGAGACATCATGGTCCCAAGTGCCGAGACGAAAGCTTTCGGCAGTGGCTTGGTATTCAGCGATCGTAATTTGTTCCAGGGATTGCATAGGAGTAGTTAAGATTTCACGCAGAGTTGAGCTAACACATTTAATAGATCCACCGCCGTAAACGGTTTCGCTAAAAACCCTTTCACCCCTTCATTCACAGTCTTCGTCAACGCCTCATTCGCTGCTAATCCACTCATTGCAATGATCTGCACCTCCGGATTTAGCTTGTGTAAAGTCCGAATCGTCGTCACCGCATCCAACGACGGCATCATCAAATCCAACAGCACCACACAGATCTCTCGTTTATATTCCGCATAGGTGGCGATCGCCTCAATGCCATCCGCCGCTCGCATCACTTGATAACCATGGGCCTCCAGCGTCGCCTTCGTCACCTCCAGCACCGCCACCTCATCATCCACCAGCAAGATCAATTCCCCATTTCCAAGCTGCAATGTCGGCTCTACGATCGGCGCAGGAATCGGGGTTCCTGATGCTGGGAAATACACCTTAAATCTTGTCCCTTTATTCACTTCACTATAGACATTAATAAAACCATTATGACTTTTGACAATGCCCAACACCGTCGAAAGCCCCAATCCCGTCCCCTGACCGACTTCCTTAGTTGTAAAAAATGGATCAAAGATTCGATCGAGGATGGCAGGTGGAATTCCCATTCCCGTATCTGCGATCGTCACAACGACATAATGTCCAACATGTGAATCAATATGCATCCGAGCATAATATTCATCAATCACCACATTTTCCGCTGTAATGGTCAGCGTGCCGCCCTCCGGCATGGCATCCCTAGCATTCACGCAGAGATTCATAAACACCTGATGCAATAACGTCCCATCTGCTGAAATCAATCCTAGATCTTGAGCAAAATCATTCACCAATTCAATATTTTTAGGAAAGGTTTGACGGATGATTTTCTGGATTTCCGCCAGTAAATGAATGACTTGCGTTTCGATCGGTTTTCCTTCAATTCCCCGCGCAAAGGCCAAAATCTGTTTCACCAGATCAGCCCCTCGGCGCGCACTGTCATTGAGAATTTCTAATAAGTGCTGCGTCCGATCGTCCAGATTCGGCACCTTCATCGGTAACAATTGCACAATACCCAAAATCGGCGTCAACACATTATTTAAATCATGGGCAATCCCACTCGCCAATGTCCCCAAACTTTCCAGTCGCTGGGCACGAAGAAACTGTAATTCCAATTGTTTTTTCTCGGTAATATCAGTATCGACCATCAGAATGGATTTCGGCTGACCGAGATCATCCAACATCACCGATCGCCGACTCATCACCGTCGCCGAGTTGCCCGATTTCGTCAAGCGCTGAACTTCCCCCTGCCAGAGCATTGGGTCCATTATGATCGGCTCGATCGAATCCGACTCACTCTCCACAGCGATCAACGATCGCCACTTCTGTCCCACCATTTCCGCCGAGGACCAGCCGTAGATTTTCTCAGCCCCCTGATTCCAAAACAAGACCCGATCGTCTAAGTCATAGACAAAGATGGCATCCGTGACAATCTCCAGTAAATTGGCCTGCTCTTTAATTTTCTGCTCGGCTAGTTTACGTTCTGTGGTGTCCCGAAAGTAAATCCCCAAGCCAACTGGAGAAGGATAAGCATGAATTTCAAACCAGTTCTGAGTCGGCTCATAATAGGTTTCAAAATGGACTGGGACTTGTTCCGCCACCGCCCGACGATATTCCTGTTCAATAAGCTGTCCCACCGTCCAAGGAAAAACCTCCCAATGGGTTTTCCCAAGGATCTGATCGGACGGCAGTCCCGCTAAGGCCACCATCATCGCCATGGCCGCCGGATTCACATAAATTAATCGCCATTCGTGATCCAAAGTCACGTAGGCATCTGTCATACTTTCCCAAATGGTCAAGTCAGTCGGATTGACCTGAATCAACGGGTCCGACTGAGGATCGAGCAAAGCGTCTAGATTCGGATTCGGATTGCCGTTCATGATCAATCCAGCAGAAGAAGTAGGGGCGGAACAAATTATTTATAGAAGTTTTATGTTCCAATTCTAAAGGAAATCTTAAGAGATTACATCATAGCGACATTTAACTTAAGATTTGCAGCCGTGATTTACGGCGGATTGGATCCGGTCTTCTCCGGGTCTATCCGACCGTTCATCATTTTGGATCCACGATCGGATTCCCAAGTTTCCCTATGCTTCCTCGACTGGGTATCAACTCAGTTCCACTTTGAGGGGAACCGTAATGATAAACGTCGTTCCTTGTCCCGGTTCTGATTCACAGACCAAGGTCCCTTGGTGCTTCTCATGGATAATTTGATAGCAAATCGGTAAGCCGAGACCTGTGCCTTTACCGGGTGCCTTCGTGGTAAAGAAGGGATCAAAAATGCGCGATCGAACCTTATCATCCATTCCCGGACCATTATCCATAATTTTGATTTGGACTTGACGGGGCTGTGATGCGTTGGATTCAATTAGGGATGTCACGATCGTCATCGTAGGCGAGGATTTTTTATGTGCTTCCATATGCTCTTCTAAAGCATCGATCGCATTGGCCAAGATGTTCATAAACACTTGATTTAACTGTGCTGGATAACATTCCACCAATGGAATCGAACCATACTGTTTAACCAGTTGAATGGTTTTTTTCGAGCCTTCCGCCTTAAATCGATGTCCCAAAATCAGTAATGTACTCTCTAAGCCTTCGTGCAAGTCAACGGCCTTGAAATCTGCTTCATCACTGCGGGAGAAATTACGAAGGGATAGGACAATCTCACGAATCCGATCGGCTCCAATTTTCATCGAATTGATTGTCTTAGGCAAGTCAGACATGATGAAATCAATATCCATTTCCTCCTGCGCAGCAGCCATAATCGCAGTCGTCTCAGGATGCTGAATTTGATAAACCTCAATGGTTTTCATCAGGTCTTGGGCGTATTGCTCCACATGGGTCAAATTGCCGTAAATGAAGTTCACCGGATTATTGATCTCATGGGCAATACCCGCCACAAGCTGGCCCAGGCTGGCCATTTTTTCACCCTGGATGAGTTGGGTTTGGGTTTGTTGCAGTTCGGCGATCGTTTGGGTGAGTTGTTGCGTTTGCTGTTGCGTTTGGGCGAGGAGTTCGGCTTGTTGAATGGCGACTCCGAGCTGGACTCCGACTTGGGCCAGAAGGTTGACATCTTCACTTTGCCAATAACGCGGTTGACAGGTTTGGTAGGCCACCAGCAAGCCCCAAAGCTTATCGCCTTGGGGAATGGGCACAAAGGTTTCATTGCGCGGAAGTTCACCATTGGCATCCACAATGGCGAACATAGCCGGAGATTGATTGGGATTGGATAGCACCGATGCCCCCTCTTTCATAGAGTCCGCCACAAACTTCCCACTCCAATCCTCATTGAAGCGATAGATGGCCACCCGTTCGACTTCCAATAAGTCTCGCACTGCTTTAGTCGTCGTTTTAAACACGATCGCCAGATCCAATGACGTTCTAATCTTCTCAATGGTCGCTGTAAGTAGCTGTTGACGATCCATAGCGGCAGAGCGAGCGGATGCCTGTGCCAGTTCTCCTGCCTGCACCTGCACCTGCTGCAACACGATATCCTGCCGCAGAGCCACTCCCAATTGATCGGCAATCTGTCGGACAAATTCAATTTCTGACAATTTCCAATCCCGTGCCGTTTCGCATTGATGAATGCAGAGAAGGCCCCAAAGCGTCTCGCCGAGCCGCACCGGAATCACCAAGTTGGCCCGGACTTCAAAGCGTTCTAAAATTTGTCGATGACAATCCGACAATCCCGCATCCTGAATATCCGAGACACTGTGATGACCACCATTGGCATATTTCTCAACAAAAATATCCCCAAAACAATGATCGTACACTGGAACTGCGATCGCACTGGAAAATCCTACTGCAACATCTTCAGCAATAAACGTACCATCGTCAAAGTTGCCATCCCCTTTAAATTTAAAAATCCCAACGCGATCGGCCTTGAGCAACTGCCGAACTTCCCGCGCCGTCGTATTAAAAATCTGTGTTAAATCTAGGGATTCTCGAATGCGACCAATGACACTGGTGAGCGCTTTTTGCTGTTCAGTTTGATACCTAGCATCTTCGAGGAGTTTGTTATGATGCAGGGCAACGTTGAGATTTTCGGCAATTTGACTGACAAATTCAATTTCAGATTCATCCCATTGACGGGACCTATCGCATTGATGAACACAAACCAAACCCCACAGCTTTGAGTCCTTCAGCAACGGGACAACCAGATTAGCCCGCACCTGAAACTGACTCAAAATCTGCACATGGCAATCACTTAGGCCCGCTTCGTAAATGTCGCTAACAATCTGCATTCGGCCCGCTTCGTAGAATGCAGCATACTGCGGCCCAAAACAGTGATCATAGACTTTAGCCGCTAATGCAGAGGGATATTTGGGATCGATCGCCTCAGAAATAAATTCCCCTGACCAGTCCTTTGATGGATCAAATTGAAACACCGCCACCCGATCGGCCTGCAGAAGTTCTCGCACTTCGATCGCGGTGGTTTGAAAAATGGTGCCTAAATCCAAGGATTCGCGAATACGACTGATGACACGGGTTAGCGTTCGTTGTTTCTTTGTTTGCTGCTGTGCCTGAAGGAGAAGCGTGGACACCAGTTCCGGGGTTGAGCCTTCCAATAACTCTGGTGACACTGTAGGAGAGTCTGTGGGGGATTCAGCAGGGGATTCAGTGGGGTCTAGCACTTGCACAGTCATGGCAACCTCAGAAATTGGATTCAGAATAATGAGCTATCAGTAATAGCCCAGATGTTCACATGTCTCAATATACCCAGACCCCAAATCAAAATCTCAAGCAAAATCTCTGAATATCTCTCAAATACGACCGTTAAAGATCAATATCATGGTTCAAATCCAGCTTCCCAAAAAGCTAAAAAGCCAGAGACCTGACACGAAGATAGGACGAGAAACACGGAGGACGATCGCACAACTTTATCACCCGACCTTCCGAATACTGACTTGGAATGAAGTCTGAATTTATACCTTACGGAAGAGGGCATGTTTGGATCATATTGGTTAAAGCAGTCGATGCCTTTGTGCTGTGCTCAGTTCCTTCATCAATCACCCAATCATGAATTTCTTTAAATCTCTTTCAACACTGACAGGTTTAGCGGTCACAGCGGCGATCGCGGGTGCCCTACCTGCCCAGGCGTTCAACACCTTCTCTTTCACGACGAATTCGACCTATAAAGTAGGCCAAGAAAAGAACGACATCTTTCTACAGTCTGTCGTCAAAAATAATGGCCAAACCATTACTCAGTTCAACACCGTCAACAAGGCCAACATTCGCCAACAAAATAGCACAACGGTCAATGGTGCAACGATCGGCTTAATGAGTACGAACTGTGGCGATAACGTAGCCAACTGTGTCTCCGCTGAACTGCCCAGTAATAGTCAAGTCGTCGCCGCGCTCGGCAACCTAAACTTGAACAAAATCATTGATACTGAGGAGTTTTTGGGTAGCAGCATTCTAGATGTCTTCTTCCAAAAGCCGTCCGATAGCTTCTACCTATTTGAACGAGGTGGCGCGATGGGTAGCAATGCTAGAGCGGGGAATAGCGACCTGAAGGTCCAGGCGATCGATGCACAGGGAAATCTTCTCGGTGAGACCTTCACAATCGCCAGAAATATGTGGAGTAACGCAGGCTATGCGATCGATACAAAGGAAATCGGCTCGGCTCAAAAGGTAGGGTCCTTTGGATTGAGTTCTAAGAATGGGGCGATCGCAGGACTGCGGTTAACGACTAATTCAACGGGCGCTGACTTCAAAGTAATTGCCTCATCCGCTGCAACCAAAGTGCCTGAACCTGCTACGTTATTGGGATTTGCCGCGATCGGCGGTGCCCTTGCAATGCGTCGTCGGAAGCTGGCAAACTAGTTGACCTCACGGCTACATAAACAACGTCTAAGAGATTGACTTTATTTATGTAGCCGCTTGAAGAGCCACGATCGATCCAATTCGTTTGAGAATTTGTAACACATCTTGCAGTTGATTCTGGTCAGATAACATCGAAAACGTATTAGAAAAGCTGTATTCAATCTGGGGCATTGGCAACGATTCCCGGTCTGGGAATCGTTGCAGTTTGACAAACATAAAATGATTGCCGTTTGACACCATTCCAAACAACGTCCGCTGAATCGAAGGGGCCGCCATCATGTAGGTCAGTACTTGAGGAATTCCCATCTCAATATCAAAGGTCGTTTCCTTCGATTCGATCACCACTTGCCAAAACTGATTCTGCAAAACCAGAAAGTCCATTCTACCCCGCAGCGTTTCTAACAGAGATTCACCTGCGTCATCAGGTGTTTCGATCGTCACATTGAGCGAGACCGACACCTCCGATCGCAACTGAAACGGCGCATCATAAAATCCCGCTAATGCCAAAAGGGGTGAAATAACAATCGCATTCACAGCACCCTCTGCCACAGGTCCCATCTTGCGTTGGTAACGAAATCGATCGCGCAGAAGATCTAATGCAGGCAGATCGGTATCGCTTAAACTCGGCAACTCTGTGCGCCATTCTGTGAAAAAGTTTCGATCGGTCGATCGACGCGCTCCAAAGTTTTTTTCGAGATCTTCTAAGGACCGAATTACCTGTGTTACCGCAGTTTGAACCATAGGATGCCTCACATCGGTTCTTCTAATTATATCGCAACCTGATGGGATCCATGATTCTGCCACTCCGATCGGCTCAACCGATACAGAACATGTTCCCGCAACGGATGACCGATCGGCACCTTCGGATGCTCAAAGTTTTCACCTGTATTTTGCATCTTTAATCGCTGCATCACAGCTTGCGATCGGGCATTGCTCACCGCCGTAAACGAAACCACCTCCGCTAATTGCAACGTCTCAAACGCAAACTTCAGCGCCACATTCGCCGCTTCCGTCGCATACCCATGGCCCCAAAATTCTGGAGCGAGTCGCCAACCTACTTCCACACAAGGGGAAAAAGGGAGAGGATAACTCGGTTCATTTAAGCCCACAAATCCCGCAAAGCGATCCTGAACCTCCAATACCCAAAAGCCCCAACCCTTTTCGGCAATCAATGTTTTCATTCGCTTTGCAACATCATTGCTTTCTTCGATCGTCAATAGCGCAGGAAAATATTCCATGACGATCGGATCAGCATTGATCGCGGCAAACAATGGATAGTCGTCCGATCGCCATTGCCGCAGTTTCAAGCGATCGGTTTCAAATTCGTAAATCATTTACTTCTTCAGTTTCCCATAGCTATAGCGACTGAATCCCCCTTCATTGATATTATTCCATTCATAGATCCGATCGCGAAAGGCTTTCCACTGCGCAAAAATCTGTTTAAAATCCTCATCCTTCGCACTGAACTCATCATACAGTTCAAAGGACGCTTTCTCCGCCGCTGCCATAATTTCATTGCTATAAGCTCGTAGTTTTACCCCACCTTTCAGTAATCGTTGTAGCGCTTCATTATTGCGCGTATCGTACTTCGCCAGCATAGTGGCATTGGACTCATAGGATGCCGTCTTAATGGCTTCTTGGTATTCCACAGGCAGCTTTTGCCATGCTTGCAGATTGATCTGTAGCTCTAGGGTCGGACCGGGTTCCCACCAGCCGGGATAGTAGTAATAGTCTGCCACTCGATGTAATCCAAGTTTTTCATCATCGTAGGGACCGACCCACTCTGCCGCATCGATCGCCCCCGTCTGCAACGCCTGAAAGATCTCCCCCCCCGGCAAATTCTGCACCGTCACCCCCAGCTTGCTCATCACCTTCCCACCCAAGCCCGGAATCCGCATTTTCAAGCCCTTGAGATCATTCAGCGTCGAGATCTCCTTACGAAACCAGCCGCCCATCTGAGTTCCCGTATTGCCACAGGGAAACTGAATCACCCCAAACTTCTTGGCATAAAGCGCCTGAAGTAACGCCAATCCACCGCCCTCATAGAGCCAAGCATTCTGCTGCTGCGCATTTAACCCAAAGGGCAACGCCGTCCCAAAGGCCGCCGCCGGAGTCTTCCCCAAATAGTAATAGCCCGCCGTATGACCACAGGGCACGGCCCCCTGAGACACCACATTCAAGACTTCTAACGGCGGTGCTATTTCTCCTGCAGGCCGAGGCGTGATCTTAAACTTGCCCCCCGTCAACGCCGCTACCCGATCGCTAAACGTCTTCGCCCCACCAAAAATGGTATCCAACGAAATCGGCCAACTCGTCGCCATCGACCATTCCAACGCCGTCATCGCCCCGGAAGAACCCGCCTGCTTTGGCCCTCTGGGTCTGCAAGAGGTGATCGCTGTCCCTACCGCTGTCCCGACGATCGCGGTTTTTAAAAACTGTTTCCGTTTCACTCTATGACTCCTTGCAATGCCGACTGTACGAGTATATGAAGTATGAGTATAGAAGAACGCTACCCCAGTCGTAGCTCAGCTTTTAGCTCAGAATCTTAACGTTACAATCAGTAATCCTACACAAATTCTTTCACAAATTCTTTGAAATACGGGGTTTTTCCTAAACTTTTGATGTTTCTTTTTCGTGACGGAGTTTACACAAGCGACAGATGAAGTAGTCTCTACTTTATTCTCTCTCGATCCCATATTCCCAATGCCCTTAGATAATGCTGGAAATACCTTAACCACTGCTCGTGAACTTCATCTGGGGACAGGGAATCAAGTGCGGTCGTTCAGCGATCGGGTGGATGCGTCAGACTTAACAGATTACTACCGATTCCGAGTGGCGGGTCGGAGTAGTTTTGGTCTCCAGCTCAGCAACAGCGGCGGGGATGCAAATTTAGAACTGCTCAATGCCAATGGAGATCGTCTACAAGACTCTCTCAACTCGGGCCATACCAGCGAACTGATTAACACAATCTTAGAGGCTGGAACCTACTACGTTCGGATTGCTTCAGTCAACGGTACGGGTTCAGACTATGAACTTGAGATCAACCAAACCAGCAATTCAAAGGCAGACATTCTCTGGCGCAATACCGTCTCGGGTCAAAATGTCGTCTGGCAGATGGATGGGACGACGATCGCCAACGGATTGAGCATAACCCCAGTGGAAGATCTCAATTGGCAGATGGTGGCATCGGGAGACTTTAATCGGGATGGACAGTCTGATCTGGTTTGGCGGCATTCTGTGACGGGGAAAAACGTCATTTGGTTGATGGATGGCACCACGATCGCGTCGGGCCTTGAAATCACTGCTATTGAAGATCTCAATTGGCAGATTACCACCGCAGGGGACTTTAATCAGGATGGACAGGCTGACCTGGTTTGGCGAAACAGCGTCTCTGGAAAAAACGTGATTTGGTTGATGGATGGGACCACGATCGCGTCGGGACTTGAAATCACCGCTGTTGAAGATTTGAATTGGAAAATGATTACCTCCGGGGACTTTAACAATGACGGTCAATCCGATTTGGTTTGGCGGCATTCTGTGACGGGACAAAACGTGATTTGGTTGATGGATGGGACGACGATCGCTTCGGGCCTTGAAATCACCGCGCTCCCAGATCTCAATTGGCAAATGGTGGGAAGTGGCGATTTTGATCAAGATGGCCAATCAGATTTGGTTTGGCGAAATCAGGTTTCTGGACACAATGTCGTCTGGCATATGAATGGAACTAGCGTCCGCTCAAGGGATTTAATGCGTCAGATTCCAGACCTAAATTGGCAAATTGCGGACGTCACCCATCGGTATGAGCCGATCGCACCGATCGATCTGGTGGGAAATACCCTAACTTCAGCGTTTCAATTAGGGACGATCTCCGGTAACAGTCGCTTTACAGAATGGATCGGCGGCGGTGATGCTTCTGATTATTACCAGTTCACGGTGATCAATCCTAGCAACATCAATTTCACCCTTTCAACGCCGAATGCATTAGGTGACATCTTAGACAGCTCAGGCAATGCTATTCTCGTGCAACGATCGAATCTCAATCTCAATGCGCTTTTAAGTGCCGGAACTTACTATATCCGCATCAACAGCCGCGATCAACTGACAAATTACACGCTGTCGATCGCCCATAATGACATTGCCCGCATTGTGGTCACAACCCCTAACAATGGTGAGGTCTTACGCCCTGGAGCGACCTACAACATTACCTGGAGAGATAATATTAGCGAAACCGTTGCGATTCATCTCTTCAAAGGCAATAGTTTTTTGACGACTCTAACAGCTTCGACGGACAGTGATGGGAGTTATCTTTGGACCTTACCGACGAACATTGGGTATGGCATTGATTATCGCATTGCCGTTTCAACCGCTGATGCCAAGACCTATGACTTTAGTGATAATTACTTTTCAATCAAACCGGATCTAAGCCTGTACTTTTTCCAATATCTCTTCAATCCTGAAAAATCAACATCAACTGATTCCTATTCTGGATCGGTCATTGCAGTCAATAACAAATATAGCGTCACACCTCAGCAAGCGGGAGGTCGCTATTTACTGTCTGATCTTTATAATTTTACCGATCGGCTCACGGAAATAGGAACAGATGGCCGTTATGTGATTCTGAGAGTCTTGGATTACAACGATGACCTCATCAATGATCTAGGTCGTGTCTTTGTTAACCAATATGTCGATCGGGATCAGGGGCACGATCGATTCTTTACCCCGGTTAAGTTCGAGGCAAGTCAACCCTCTGGAACGAATTATTTAGGCAGTGAAGTCGATTATATTGATGCACTTGGACGTTCTGAGGGACGGTTTGGGCTGGACTACTATGAAGCTAATCCACTGCGGCAGCGGTGCAAGAGCGGTCGTTAGGGGAGTATAACGATCGGTTCATCCGTTGC